>NZ_JBJZOJ010000023.1:0-108399 GCF_047200655.1 Streptomyces sp. MS06 | reverse complement strand
GTCGCCGACGCCGGCGATCTCGTGCAGTTCGGAGCTGTTGCGGCCGAACCGCTCCTGCCGGCCGTCCGCACCGGTGACCACCACGCCGCCCGAACCGTCGTCGTCCGGCCGCACCCTCATGTCGGCCATCGACGACCAGCCGGCTCCGAACGCGCCGGAGGTGCGCACGTCCAGCGAGTTGTAGGCCCGGTCCACCTGCAGTCGGGGCCCGACCGCGGCGATCCGGGCGTCCGTGGCGCCGGTGGTGAAGTTGCCCGCTTCCGGGCCGTAGCCGTGGCCGGAGTTCTGCGCCAGGTGGGAGGCGACCAGGGGCTGGGCGACCGCGGTGGAGAACGCCTGCGTGCTGCTGGTCGTCGTGGTCCAGCCGTCGAAGGCGGAGACGGTCCAGTAGTAGGTCTTCCCCCAGGACAGGTCGCCCACCGGTACGTCCCAGTAGGCGGCGGACTGGGAGCCGGAGGACTCCAGCAGCGAGCCGGACGTGTTGTACAGCGCGAAGTCGTACGTCAGCGAGGAGTTCGGCCAGCTGTCCGGATCGGAGGCCACGGCCTGGAGCTGCGGGGTGAGCGTCGAGGCGGTGAACCCGGTGACCGGATAGGTGTGGACGACGTCCGGCGCCTGGTCGGGCGCGTAGGTGACGTCGACGTACGGTGCGTGACCGGAGACGTGGTCGGAGTCGAACTGCTTCCAGCTCGTGGAGTCCGTACCCGAGGAGAACACCGCGATCCCGTTGTTCGCGGTCTTCCCGAGGGCGATGTCCTGGAAGTAGTCGGTCGACAGGGTCGTGTACTGCCACTGGCCCGTGGAGGAGTTCAGCGAGGAGTTCCCGCACACGCTCGACGACGGCTTGCCCGACCAGGTGCCGATCGCCGCCGCCGTGGGCGGCCGGTCGGACCACGACTTGCTGCCGGTCACGCTCCAGGACGAGGCGATCGGGTACACGTGGTACGAACTGGTCGTGCCGCAGGTGGAGGCCCAGATGTCGAACAGGCCCAGCTTCGCGCCGGTGATGTGGTAGCCGTTGCTCTTCGGCAGGTTCGGGAGTTTGATGAACGACTCGCCGATGTGCCCGCCGCCGTCATACGTGCCGATCTTCAGCACGGAGGCGGAGGAGAAGTCCTGGGCGTACGGGTACTCGGCGTAGGTGGTGTCGGTCTGACCGGACGTCGACACCGTCATGGTCGGGTCGACCGTGACGGGGAAGTCCACGGCGGGATCCTGCAGCCAGGACGGGTCCAGCGACATCCGGACCGCGGGCGAGCCGTCCACGGTCGTGACCGAGTACTGCATCGACCAGTTCTCGTGGTGCTCCCCCGACACCGGGTCCACGGCCGCGTCGAAGGCGTAGGGCTTGGGGAGGGTCGCCATGGCCGTGCCGGCGTCGTCGACCAGTTCCACGGTGCCGTCCGCCGCGGTGGCCAGCGACAGCCCGTGCAGCGACATGGGGAAGACCCAGCTCGTCGGCGCCGCCGCCGACTTCAGGATGATGGACTCCTTGACGCCGTCGCCGTTGCCCTCCAGCACGAGGCTGGTGTCCGGCAGGATCCCGTCGTACTCGGCCCGGGAACCCGAAACCGAGGCCGGCACACTGCTCGCCCCGGAGAGCGACCAGGACACCGACCGGGACGACGAGAGCGCCAGGGTGGCCAGCGGCCCGTCGGAGGTGCCACCCGTCACGACCGTGTCGACCGGTACCGCCTGCGACTGCCCCGGCAGCGCCGAAACCCCTGCCGGGGCCCGGTACACGGCAGCGCGTGCGGTACCGGTGCCCGAGGTGAAGGCCGGGGCGGCGGACGCCGGGGTGCCGTCGGTGGCGGTGCCCGCTGCCCGAGGGGTGGAGCCCGGCGCCCTCGACGCGAACGACACGCTCAGCGAGTTCGCCTTCTCCCGCACCCGGTGCCCGCTCGCGGACACCAGGGTGGAGTCGATCGGCTGCCAGTCACCGGCGCTGTCACGGTAGTTGACGACCTGCCGGAAGACGCGGCGGGTGAATGTGCCGTCGGCGTTGCGGAAGTAGTCGAACCCGGCCCCGGACTTGGCGGCCAGTCGCTTGGACGTCCCTGGGTCGTAGCCGTGCTTCGGGCTGCTCGACTCGCCTTGGCGAGCGGACACGTGCGCCGTCGTCTCGGGCGGCAGTTCGCCCTTCGCCCGCCCCGGTCGGGCACCTGCCGGGTGCCCTTCGCCCGCCTTCGCCCGGCGCACGTCCGCGGCCGTGCCCGTCACCGAATGCGGACCCGAGCCGTCCCCGGCGGCCAGCCAACGCGTCACGTCCGCGAGGGCGGTCCTCACCGACGTCCCCGGGTGCGACGCGGCGAACGCGCTACCGGTCTGCGCCCAGCCGGCAAGCACCACGGCCATCAGCGTTACCCAGACATGCCGACGCGGCACGCGGCGCATGGAAACCCCCACCCGGATGGAAACTCGGAATCACCAGATCGGCGCCACGTCCGTGACGCCGCAGTGGGTGATCGAAACAGTCATGCCGGGAACACGACAAGACTGCTTTACCGGTTGCGTTCGCGATCATGGCTTGATCTTTGCCGTGCCCACCCGCGTCGACAGGTCTCAGGCAGTCCCGGGTACGATCCGCGCGACCTCACGAACGCGAAGGATTCAAGGGATTCCACGCATGCGACGAACTCCGCCGAGTCGGGCCGTGCTCGGCGCTTCCGCCCTCCTCATCGCCGCTTTCGCCGCCGTGTTGACCTACTGGTCGGCCGGCCGGCAGGGCGGGAGCGCCGAAGGAGGGCCCCCGACTCCCGTCTCCTCGGTCGCCACGGCCCGAAGGGGCTGCCTGCTCACGGACAACCGCACAGATCCGGTCACCGGCGGCCGCGTGTGGACGGCTCTGCGTCAGGCCGCCGCCCACGATCCCCACCTGATAGCGCAACGCTTCGTGCTGCCCCCGGCCGCAACACCCGGCGGCTACCTCGACACGCTCACCCACATGCACTGCACGACCGTCGTCGCCGTCAGCCCGGCCCTGCGCGGCGCCGTCCTCGAGGCGGCCGGCGAACCCGGGCAGACCAGTCACTTCCTCCTGATCACCGAAGAGCCCACCGGCACCGGTCGCGTCGCGACGCTCTCCCCCGATGGGGCAACCGCGTCCGCCATCGCCGAGGCGGTCGGCGCACAACCGTAGCGCGACCTGCGAACCGGGGACGGCCTCACCGCACCCCGGTTAGCCCCTCCGGGTGCAGAGAAAGCCCCATGCGCACCGGGGTCACGGCCATACTCCGAGGGCGGTGTCGACCGTGCTCTCCTGCATGCCGTGGCCGACGACGATGCCCTGCCGGGCACGGGCTTCGGCGATGGCCGGGTCCGTCACCGACAGGGTCAGCGACCAGTCCTCCTCACGGCCCATGGCATCCACCATCTCGGGCCAGGCCATGCCGCTGCCGTTCATCGACTCGGGCAAACGGACATCGAGGACGAGCAGCCCGTTCACCCGCTCCACCACCGGAACCAGACCCTCCCGCCTCAGAAAGCTGCCGCTCGGCCCCTCGACGTACAGGGAGACACGAACCGGACCACTCGGCTCCTCGTCCAACGTGGCGGACAGCCGCAGCTCGTCACCCGCCATCCCGAACCCCTCGACCGTCAACCGTCCCACCGGCGGCAGGTCGGCGTGGGAACACACCGGCTCAAAGATCCACCTGACCACCTCCTGCTCCGCCCGCTCGGCTTCTTGCCTCTCCAGGAACTCGTCCACGTACTCCCAGGGATCCTGACCGGCAGCCTCCAGCGCGCGCTGCTCGCCCGCGGAAAGGAACCGGGAATGCGGATGACCGAGGATGTCCCGCAGATCGACCGGGCGCCCTCGCGAGTCCCCCAGCATCCGGACGAAAAACTCCGCCATCCCGTACGGCAGCTCGTAGGCCCAGCCCTCCCGGTGCCCGACGACGACCACGGGCCAGTCGTCCGGATCATCCCCGGTGACCCGCCAGAGCAGGTCGTACCCGATCGGGGTCACACCCCAGCCGAGCAGCGCCCCCGGGGCCGGCCAGGCGGGAAAGTGCCTCTTGCCGTGGAAGGTCTCGTAATCCACCCCCACAGCAGGTGTCATCCGGCGCACGGTGAGCACGCCCCGCTCGCCGACCGGCTCTCGGGCGTGGCGACGACGATCAGGTTGTCGATGCTTCCCCGGCCGTACACCTCCATGAAGTCGCGGTAGTCACGCGGGAACCCGGTCCCCCACTCGGCCCGGACCTCTCCCCAGGACAGAACCTCCACGCCCGCCGACGGAGGCGGCAGGAGCCGCTGCAACTCTCTGACTGCGGAATGCATGCCCTCTTCCCTTCCCTGCACGATCAGCGGACCCTGCAGCGAGAGCCTGCTGGCACGTCACAGGTCTCACGGCCAAGCCCCGTACGCCGTGTTCACCCCGCTCTCGTGCATGCCCGTACCCGTCACGATGCCGCGCCGCCCACGTGCAGCGCCGATCGCCCAGTCCTTCACCGAGACCGAGAGGCACCACTCGGGCTCGTGGCTCATGGCGTGTATGAGGTCCCGCCATGACATGCTCGTGTCGTTCATGTCCTCGTGCAGCCAGATGTCGAGGACGAGCGGATCCCCGGCACCGCCCGACGTGGAGACCGGCAGACCCTCACGACGCAGAACGTCACCGTTCGGGCCGCCGATTCGTACCGCGGCCGTGACCGGCGCCGTCGGTTCGAGGTCCAGGGTCGCCGACACACGCAGATGGTCGCCGTCCAGGCCGAAACCCTGGACGGTAAGCCGCGGCACGGGCGGATTGTCATGCTGGTGCCGTCCCGGGCCTTGCACCCAGGCGACCTCGTCGCTGTCCGCCCGCTCGCGCTCCCGCTCGTCCCAGAAGTCGTCGAGGTACTCCCAAGGGTCCTCCCCAGCGTCCTCGAGATCGGCCTCCTCCCGGACGCTCAGGTAACGCGAGTGCGGATGTCCTGGGATGCCCGTGATGCCGACCGGGCGGTCCAGGGGATCGCCGAGCATGCGGACGAGGAATTCCGCCATGCCGCAGGACAGCTCCACCGCTGTCCCGCTGCGGTAACCGACGATCACGACCGGCCAAGTGTCCGGGTCGTTTCCCCGCTTCCGCCAGAAGAGGTCGTAGCCGACGGGGGTGGTGCCCCAACTCAGCAGGGCCCCTTCGGCGGGCCAGGGCGGGAACCGCACCGTCCCGTGGAAGGTCCGGAATTCGCCCTCCACCGTGGAGGGCAACCCACGCACGGCAGGATCGTCGACTTCTCCGCCCCGCCCACCGGCAGGACAGACCCTGAGTACATCGTCCAGGCTTCCATAGCCGTAGGTGTCCACGAAATCCCGGAAGTCCTGCGGCAAAGCTGTTCCGTGGACGGCCTGGGCCTCCTCCCAGGGCAGCGGTTCCGCCCCGGCCGAGGGAGGAGGCAACAACGTGGTCAGCCGCCTTACCATTTCGTTCATGATCAACTTCTCACCTGACGCCGGGAGTGGGCAGCCGGTTCCGGCATGAGGAACACGCTGTGAGGCCTATGTTGGCCCACGTCCGCTGTGCCGGACTGCAGATGACGTCGGGCACCACGTCGGCACGCAGCTCGCCCCTCGTGCTGGCGGCCACCATGGCGAAGGCGTAGGGCACTGCGCGTTCCCCTCGTACACAGGTTCCACGTGGTAGTGGACGTCCGCGCCGGACTCCACCTGGGCGCGCGTCGCGTCCTCGAACTCCCGCATGTAGCCGGGACGGCCGGGGTCGGTGGGATCCTGGCGTGAGGAGTTCGTGGGCCGTCCGCAGGTTGCCTCGTTCGCCAGGACGCCCTCGCCGCCGAGTTGGTCGCCCAGCAGATGGCAGGCGTTCACGGAATACTTGGCATCAGAGACGCCCAGTTCCTTCGCGTACGACTGCGCCCACTTGCAGCCGGGGACGACCCGGGGGTTGGACGGGCTACCGCCGTCCAGGGCGCCGTCCGTGAGGCAGGCGTCGACGCCGGTGGCCCGGTTGCCGTTGGCCTTATCCCGTTCGCCGTACGTGACCGAGCCGACGCCACCGCACCCGCTCGACTCCTGGTGGGGCCGCGGGTCTGCTCCGGACTGTGCCGGTGCCGCGTCAGGGGGACGTCGGCGGTCGGTTCGGGGCGGGGAGGCGCAGCGCGGCGAGGACCGGCAGGTGGTCGGTGGCCGCCTGGACGTCGGCCTCGGCGACCCCGGGGTGGCCCTGGGGCACACCGCAGCCGAGCACTTCGACACCGGGGGTGGCGAAGACGGTGTCGATGCGCCGGGTCGGGTCGGCGGGCGTCCAGGTGTGCTCGCCGCCCCAGGGGGCCACGGCCCGGCAGTCCTGCAGGTGGCCGGCGAGGCGGCGGAAGGTGCGGCCGTCGGGGCCCTCGTTGAGGTCGCCGCCCGCGACGGCGTGGTCGACGCCCATCCCGGCGAGCCGGTCGAGGAGCAGCCCGCCCTGCGCGTACCGCTCGCCGGCCTCCAGTGACAGGTGGCAGCTGAGGACGCCGAGCCGGGCGGCGCCGAAGCGGACGACGGCGGTGGCGAATCCGCGCCGGTGCAGTCCGGGGGTGAGCGGCAGCAGCACGTCCTCGGTGCGTTCGACGGTGGCGCGCAGGGAGCACAGCAGGGCCGGGCCGGCGGCGGTGCCGCCGCCGGAGAGGACGACCAGGTCTGCGGCGCGGGCCAGCCGGGCGAGCTTCTTGCGCCAGCGGAAGAAGCGGGGCGCCTCCTGCACGAGGACCAGGTCGGGCGCGCACGACCGGATCACCCGGGCGAGGGCCGCGGGGTCGTCGCGCATTGACCGGATGTTGTAGCTCAGCACCCGGACGACGGCCGAACCGTCTTCCTCGGTCGTGGAGTTGGGGAGCAGCGGGATCGCGTTCGCCATGTGGATCAAGATACGCCGATGCCCGCCGTCCCCTCGGGGAGCGGCGGGCATCGCGGGCGGTCTCGCGGTGTCACATGACCGGGTCGGGCTCCCGGGCCAGGTCGGCCGCGCCGACCAGGCCGGCCTCGTTGCCCAGCTCGGCGGCGCGGACCTCGGCGACCGGGCGCCAGTTGCCGCCGACCAGCCAGCGCTTGTACGACTTGCGGATCGGGTCCAGCACCAGTTCGCCCTCGTCCGACAGGCCGCCGCCGACGATGAAGGCGGACGGGTCGAAGAGGGAGGCGAGGTCGGCGAGGCCGGCGCCGACCCAGCGGGCCAGCTCGCGGTAGGAGTCCACGGCGACCGGGCAGCCCTGCCGGGCGGCCATGGAGATGTGCTTGCCCTCGATGCCCTCGGGGGTGCCGTCTCCCAGGCCGAGCAGGATGTCGGCGATCTCGGGGGTGGCGTTGGCGCGCTGCTTGGCGTAGCGGACCAGGGCGCGGCCGGAGGCGTACTGCTCCCAGCAGCCCTGCGAGCCGCAGCCGCACAGCAGCCCGTCCGGCACCATGCGGATGTGGCCGAACTCGGCCGCCACCCCGAAGTGGCCGCGGCGGAGCTTGTTGCCGATCACGATGCCGCCGCCGAGGCCGGTGCCGAGCGTGATGCAGATGACGTTCCGGTGGCCCTTGCCGGCGCCGAACCGGTACTCGCCCCACGCGGCGGCGTTGGCGTCGTTCTCCACGACGACGGGGAGGCCGGTGCGGGCCTCGACCTTCTCCTTCAAAGGCTCGTTGCGCCAGTCGATGTTGGGCGCGAAGTACACGGTGGAGCGCTGGCGGTTGACGTATCCGGCAGCACCGATGCCCACGCCGACGATGTCGTGCCCCGGGCGTGCGCCCTCCACGGCCGAGGCGATGGCGTCCACGATGGCCTCGGGCGTGGTGGGGGTCGGCACCTTGAAGGTCGAGAGGATGTTGCCTTCCTCGTCGACCACGCCGGCCGCGATCTTGGTGCCGCCGATGTCGACGCCGATGGTGAGTCCCATGAATCCCTCAGTTCGGTCGAGCCCCGCTATGGCCAACCGTACCCGAGGGGGGTCAGTCCAAGTCGATGCGCTGCCCGGGGCCGCTGCCCTCGCCGCCGTCCCGGGGCTTCTGAGGGCCGTCGGGATCCGCGGGCGGCTCCCGGCGCGGGTCGCGCGTCCCGGTGGCCCACCGCCGCTCCTGCGCCTGGACGGCGGAGCGGTACGCGGCGAGCAGTTCGCCACCGGCGGCGGCGAGATGATCGAACACATCCGGATTGCGCTCTATGACCGGGTCCACCGCGGCCCTGGCCTGCTGGACGGCCTGCCGCACCATCTGCTGGGCGGCGGGCCCGGCGACGGCGCCGAGCGGGGCCTGCAGACCGGACAGCTTCTCGGCGACCGTGTCGGCGAGCCTGCGCAGTTCCTCGGCGGCCGAGCCGGGCGGCGGGCCGTGCTGGGCGCGGCGGCGGGCCTTCTCCTCCGCCAGGTCCTCGGCGCAGGCGGTGGCCCAGGCGTCGGCGTCGGTCTCGGTACGGGTCTCTGTGCGGGTCTCGTCGCGGGTCTCTGTGCGGGTCTCGTCGCGGGTCTCGGTGGGGGAGGTGGCGTCGGCGATGGCGTCGGTGTCCGCGGCGCGGGGCGCCGGGTCGCCGTCCCGGGCCGCGGCGGCCTCGGCGTCGCCCTCGGGCCTGGGGCGCTCTTCGCTCATGGCGGGCTCCTGACTACGGTTCGTCCCTACGACGGTACCGGAACGCGTGGCCGCGGTTGACGTCCCCGAGGCCGCCGGGGCACGGGACCCGGGACCGGTTCCGCGCCCCGGCGGGACGGACGTCACCCGAGGTCACCCGACATCGCCGGGCGCGCGGGGGCGCGCGGGGCGCGGGGGCGCGGGGCCCGCACGGTCGCCGCCGCCCGCGCGCCTCGCCGATCGTCGACACCGGCGCCTTCGTGGCGGCGCCTCGGTCGAACCGCCCGCGGGACCGGCGGGCGCGGGAACGGCGCGGTCAGGGCGTGCGGGGCCACAGGTCCGGGTCAGGGGTGAAGCGGACCCGCAGTTCGCCGTCGCTGAGCCCCGCCCCGGCGACGGAGCAGCGGCGCAGCGCGGAGGGCAGGGGGGCGATCCGCCGGAAGGGACCGACCGTGACGACGAGTTCGTCGCCGCGCCGGACCAGGTCGAGTTCCTCGCGCCGGGCGCCGGGCAGCGGGATGTGCCAGACGAGCACGCCGTCCTCGGCGAGCCGGTCGGTGACGGGCCACTCGACGGCCGGGGTGCGCTCCGGCACGCCGGGCGGGGCGAGCGCGGCGAGGTCGTCGGTGCCGCGCGGGTCGCGGCCGAGGTGGGCGATCGTGCGGGCGCCGTACGTGCCGTGCCAGTCCTCCAGCGTCTTGCGCTGCTGGGCGACCGGGCCGGCCAGCCAGGAGCCGGCCGGGTCCTCGGGCAGGACCCGGTTGGCGAGGAGGCAGTCGACCGGCAGGGCGCGCAGGGCGAGGCCGATCAGGGCGGTGCGGACGCCGTCGGCGCCGGCCGGTCCGGGCTCGGCGACCAGCCGCACCCGGGTGCCGCGGTCGGCGAGGACGGCCTCCACCGCCGCCAGTTCGACGTCCCACCGGGCCGCGGTGTCGTACAGCCGTTCCGCGGGCATCGGCACGCCGGCGAGGCGGCCGAGGACGGGGCGCAGCGCGCGGGCGGCCTGCCGCTCGGTGGGAAGCAGGCGGCGCAGGTAGCGGCGGAGCTGCTCGGGCAGCGCGAGCAGGGCGAGGGCCTGCGGGGTGGGCGGCAGGTCGACGACGAGCAGCTCGTGCTGCTCGGCGAGCGCCGCGTCCCGCAGGGCGCGCAGCAGGGCCAGTTCCTCGGCGCCGGGCAGGGGGGTGACCTCGTCCGGGTCGAGCGGGCCGGCGCCGAGGAGGTCGAGGAGGTTCGCCGCGCGTTCCTGGAAGGCGGCCAGATCGTCGCGGAACCCGGCGGCCGGGTCGGGGCGCCAGGCGGTGAGCCCGGGGGCGGCCTCGCGGGGGGCGGACCCGGTCGGGGTGCCCAGCACCGTACCGAGGGTGTCGGTGCGGTCGGCGGTCAGGACGAGGGTGCGGGTGCCCTCGCGGGCGGCGGCGAGTGCGGTGGCGGCCGCGAGGGTGGTACGGCCGTTTCCGCCGGGGCCCGTGATCAGGAGGGTGCGCATGGGAGTGAACGCTACCCAAGCGGGGCACCGCACTCGGGATGCCGGGCATCCGGGCGAGTACTGCGGGCGCCGGGACGCCCCCGCCGGGGCCGGCCCCGGCGGCCGGGGGTCCGTACCCCGCGGCCCGCCGGGCGGGTACCGGGTGCCGGCGGGGTGCCGGGTACCGGGTACCGGCCCTGCGGATCCGGTCCCCGATCCCCGTCCCCGTCCACGTCCACGTCCACGTCCACGTCCCCGACCCCGATCCCCCGGTCGGTTCTACGAGCGGTCCGACTCCACCCTCTTCTTCAGTCCCGCCAGTGCGCGGTCGATGATGACCTTCTCGGCCTTCCGCTTGATCATCCCGAGCATCGGGATCTTGACGTCGACGGTGAGCCGGTAGGTGACCTCGGTGGTGGCCTCGCCCGCGGGTGCGAGGAGGTAGGAGCCGTCGAGGGAGCGGAGCATCTGGGACTTGACCAGGGTCCAGGAGACCTCGTTCGCGCCGGTCCAGGTGTAGGCCAGCGTCTGGTCGTCCTTGATCGCGCCCGCGTCCATCACCAGGCGCACCTGCGCGGCTCGGCCCTGCTCGTCCTTCTCGAGGACCTCCGCCTCCTTCACCTCGCCCGTCCAGTCCGGATAGCGGGCGAAGTCGGCGATCACCTCCATGACGTCGGCCGGTGCCGCATCGATCGTGATGCTCGAGCTGGTGTGTTCCGCCATCGCCGTGGCTCCTCCAGATGCGGGCCGTTAGTGAGGTCGCCGTGCGCGTGCGTGCGCACGTGGATGCAGCGTGAAGGCTACCGCGCGGCCCGCCGGCCGGGACGACCGCCATCTGCACCGACGGCCGGGAAGGCGCCCCACGGCACCCGCCACCGCGGCACGCGCACCCGCGACACCTGCGACACCTGCGACACCTGCGACACCCGCGACACCCGCGACACCCGGGGAGCCTGCGACACCCGGGGAGCCTGCGACACCCGGGGAGCCTGCGACACCTGCGACACCCGGGGAGCCTGCGGCACCCGTGGCCCTCACCACTGCAGTGCCCACGGCTTCCCCGTGCCGGCGAAGTGCCCGACGTTCACGCACTCCGTCGCCCCGATCCGCATCCTGCGCACCAGCGGCTGGTGGACGTGGCCGAACAGGGCGTAGCGGGGGCGGGTGCGGCGGATCGCGTCCAGCAGGGCGCGGCTGCCGCGCTCGAAGCGGCGCGCGACGGTGTCGTAGACCAGCTCCGGCACCTCCGGCGGGATGTGCGTGCACAGCACGTCGACCTCGCCGACCGCCTCGACCTTCGCCGCGTACTCCTCGTCGTCGATCTCGTAGGGGGTGCGCATCGGGGTGCGCAGTCCGCCGCCGACGAAGCCGAAGGTGCGGCCGCCGATCTCCACCCGCTCCCCGTCCAGCACGGTCGTGCCGGGGCCGGCGTACTCGGGCCAGAGCGGCGGCATGTCGACGTTGCCGTAGGTGGCGTAGGTCGGGGTGGGGAAGGCCGCGAAGAGTTCCGCGTACTGCTTGCGCACCGCCTGCTCGATCAGCGCGCGCCGGTCGCCCTCGATGCCGGCCCACAGCCGGGCGCCGAACTCCCGCGCCTCGGTGTAGCGGCGTGCGGTGCGCAGCTCGACGATGCGGTCGGCGTTCCGCACCCCGAAGAGGTCGGGGAAGATGCCGCGCGAGTGGTCGGCGTAGTCCAGGAACAGGACCAGGTCACCCAGGCAGATCAGGGCATCCGCGCCGTCCCCGGCGCGGGCCAGGTCGCGGGCGTTGCCGTGCACGTCGCTGACCACGTGGACGCGGGTCCTCGGACCGCCGACCGGTACGGGTGACATGGCGATCAAGGGTATGCGGAGTGGTGGCCCGTGAACAGTGGCGGCCGGACCTGCGGTTACTGGCTCGTCACGGTTCCCCTCGACTACTCTGCGCACAGGAAGCCACGACTGTGTGACGCAGCGAACATCTCGCCGGCCCCCCTGTCGAAGAAGCCATACCGGCGGGTAACGTCCGGGCAGTCCAGTCGTGCTCGGGAATTCAACCAGTGGGCTCCACAACCCTCTGGGGAGGTTCCGGGGCACCCGACCGAGCCTTGGACCGCACCGTCGCATCACACAACGTCGTGGCGCCGGCGCCCTATGAGGAGCAGCAGTCTTGCGCGAGTTCAGCCTTCCGGCTTTGTACGAGGTCCCTGCCGACGGCAACCTGACCGACATCGTCCGCCGCAACGCCGCGCAGCATCCGGACGTCGCCGTGATCGCCCGCAAGGTGGGCGGCGCCTGGCAGGACGTCTCCGCCGTCCGGTTCCTCTCCGAGGTGCGCGCCGCGGCCAAGGGCCTCATCGCCTCCGGGGTGCAGCCGGGCGACCGGGTCGGCCTGATGTCCCGCACCCGCTACGAGTGGACCCTGCTCGACTTCGCGATCTGGAGCGCGGGCGCGGTCACCGTGCCGGTGTACGAGACCAGTTCGCCGGAGCAGGTGCGGTGGATCCTCTCCGACTCGGGGGCCACCGCCTGCCTGACCGAGCTGGACGGCCACACCGCGGCCGTGGAGGCGGTGCGCGAGTCGCTGCCCGCGCTCAAGCACGTCTGGCAGATCGAGGCGGGCGGAGTGGAGGAGCTGGGGCGGGCCGGGCGGGACGTGTCCGACACGGCCGTCGAGGAGCGCAGTTCGCTGGCCCGGGCCGACGACCCGGCGACCATCGTCTACACCTCCGGCACCACGGGCCGCCCGAAGGGCTGCGTGCTCACCCACCGCAGCTTCTTCGCCGAGTGCGGGAACGTGGTGGAGCGGATGGGGCCGCTGTTCCGCACCGGTGAGTGCTCCGTTCTGCTGTTCCTCCCCCTCGCGCACGTCTTCGGACGGCTGGTGCAGATCGCCCCGATGATGGCGCCGATCAAGCTGGGCTGCGTCCCGGACATCAAGAACCTCACCGACGAGCTGGCCGCGTTCCGCCCGACGCTGATCCTCGGCGTGCCGCGGGTGTTCGAGAAGGTCTACAACTCGGCGCGGGCCAAGGCGCAGGCCGACGGCAAGGGCCGGATCTTCGACCGGGCCGCGGACACCGCCATCGCCTGGAGCAAGGCGATGGACGGCCCGTCCGGCCCGTCCGTCGGCCTGCGGATCAGGCACAGGATCTTCGACCGGCTGGTCTACGGGAAGCTGCGCGCGGTGCTCGGCGGCCGCGGCGAGTACGCCATCTCCGGCGGGGCGCCGCTCGGCGAACGGCTCGGCCACTTCTTCCGCGGCATCGGCTTCACCGTCCTGGAGGGCTACGGCCTCACCGAGTCCTGCGCGGCCACCGCCTTCAACCCGTGGGACCGGCAGAAGATCGGTACGGTCGGCCAGCCGCTGCCCGGCTCGGTGGTGCGCATCGCCGACGACGGCGAGGTGCTGCTGCACGGCGACCACCTGTTCAAGGAGTACTGGAACAACCCGGGCGCGACGGCCGAGGCGCTGACCGACGGCTGGTTCCACACCGGGGACATCGGCGCCCTGGACGAGGACGGCTACCTGAGGATCACCGGCCGCAAGAAGGAGATCATCGTGACCGCGGGCGGCAAGAACGTCGCTCCGGCGGTGCTGGAGGACCGCATCCGGGCGCACGCGCTGGTCGCGGAGTGCATGGTGGTGGGCGACGGGCGGCCGTTCGTGGGCGCGCTGATCACCGTCGACGAGGAGTTCCTGGGCCGCTGGGCAGCCGAGCACGGCAAGCCGGCGGGGGCCACCGCGGCGTCGCTGCGCGAGGACCCGGACCTGCTCGCCGCGGTCCAGGCCGCGGTCGACGACGGCAACGCCGCGGTGTCGAAGGCGGAGTCGGTGCGCAGCTTCCGGGTGCTCGGCGCCCAGTTCACGGAGGAGTCCGGCCATCTGACGCCCTCGCTGAAGCTGAAGCGGAACGTGGTGGCGAAGGACTACGCGGACGAGATCGAGGCGATCTACGCGAAGTAGGGGCGCGGTTCGCCGCGGGCGGGCGGACCACCGGGACGGGGGCGCCCGCCCGGACAACCGGTGCCGAGCGCGCGCCTACACCCCCGCCGGAGCCGCCCGCGGCGAGCCCTACAGCAGCGCCCTGAGGTGGTCTGCCAGCAGGTCCCAGCGCCATTTCTGCTCGACCCAGGCCCGGCCCCGCTCCCCCATGCGCCTGCGCAGCTCGGCGTCGCCGAGCAGGGCCACGACGCGTTCGGCGGTCTCCTCGGCGGAGTCGCCGCGGACCACCCAGCCGGTCTCGCCGTCGAGGACGGCGTCCGGGGCGCCGCCGGAGTCGCCGGCGACCACGGGCAGGCCGGTCGCGGAGGCCTCCAGGTAGACGATGCCGAGGCCCTCGACGTCGAGCCCGCCGCGCCGGGTCCGGCAGGGCATGGCGAACACGTCCCCGGCGCCGTAGTGGGCGGGCAGTTCGGACCAGGGCACGGCGCCGGTGAAGTGGACGGAGGCGGCGACGCCGGTGTCCCGGGCGAGCCGGCGCAGCTCCTGCTCGTACGGTCCGCCGCCGACGATCAGCAGGACGGTGTCGGGCTCGGCGGCCAGGATCCGCGGCAGGGCGCGGATCAGGGTGTCCTGCCCCTTGCGCCGCACCAGCCGGGACACGCAGACCACGACCGGCCGGTCGGTCAGTCCGAGGCGGGCGCGCACCTCGTCGCCTCCGGAGGCCGGGTGGAAGGTCTTCTCGTCGACGCCCGGCGGAAGCTGCACCATCCGGGCGGCCGCGTCCGGGGTGAGGGCGGCGGAGATCCGCTTCCGGGTGTACTCGCCGAGGTAGGTGAGGGTGTCCGTGGTGTCCCCGACGCGCCGCAGGAGCTGTCGCGCGGCGGGCAGCTGGGCCCAGCCGGCCTCGTGCCCGTGGGTGGTGGCCACGATGCGTTCGGCTCCGGCCCGGCGCAGGGCGGGCGCCATCAGCCCGAGCGGGGCCGCCGCGCCGAACCACACCGCGCGGCAGTCGTGCTCCCGAAGCAGCCCGACCGCCCGCCGGGTCGCGCCGGGCGTCGGCAGCAGCATCGTCGTGGGGTCGCGTACGACGGTGAACGGCTGCTCGGCGTCGAAGGCGGCGGTGGCCTCGGCGCCCTCCCGGCCCCGCTTCCAGGTGGAGGCGTAGACGACCAGGCGGTCGGGGTCCAGGCGCAGCGCCATGTTGTGCAGGAACGCCTGGATGCCGCCGGGACGGGGCGGGAAGTCGTTGGTCACGATGAGGGTCCTGTGCATCGCCGCCGACCCTACCGAACCCGGCGCCTGCCGCCGCGGCGCCGTCGACGGCTCCCGGACCGCCCGGTGGGACATCATGGTGGGGCGGGGGCCGAGGTCGGACGGCAGGGGATCTGGTGGAGACGAGGGACGCGCGGCGGTCGCTGCTGCGGCTGCTGGGCGCCTGGGGTGCGACGCGCTCGCTGCTGCTGCTCTTCGTCCTCAAGGTCGTCGTGTTCCCCGGCCCGGACGTCACCAGCGACGTGTCGGTGATCTACCAGGGCTGGTACGAGGTGCTGCGCACCGGGGCGTTCCCGCACCAGGACGTGACCTGGCAGTACCCGCCGGCCGCCGCGCTGGCGATCCTGTCCCCGGCGGTACTGCCGTTCCTCGACTACCCGCAGGCGTTCTTCCTCCTCGCCTGCCTCGCCGACCTGGTGGTGCTGGGCCTGCTGGCCCGCGCGGGCACCCGCCCCGGCCGCACGCTGCGCGGCGCCCGGTTCTGGGTGGCGGGCGTGCCGCTGCTGGGTCCGACGGTGTACGCCCGCTACGACGTGATGGTGACCGCCGTCGCGGTGGCCGCGCTGCTGGCGGGCGCCCGGCGGCCTCGGGTGCTGGGCGCGCTGGCCGGTTTCGGGGCGATGCTGAAGGTGTGGCCGGTGCTGCTGCTGGTGGGGGTGCGCCGTCGGACGGCGTGGGTGGCGGCCGCGGTGACCGCGGCGCTGGTGGGGGCGGCGTTCCGGCTGACGATGCCGGGGGCCTTCACGTTCCTGGCCTTCCAGCGGGACCGGGGCACCGAGGTGGAGTCGCTGGGCGCGCTGGTCTTCCACGTGGCCCGGCACTTCGGCTGGCAGGGGCGGGTGCTGCTGAACTACGGCTCGGTGGAGTTCCTCGGACCGTGGGTCGGCCCGGTCAGCCGGGCGGCCCTGCTGCTGACCGGTGTCGCCCTGGGCTGGCTGCTGCTGTGGCGGGTGCGGGCGGTGCGCGCGGCGCCGGCCACCGTCGTGGACGCGGCGTTCACGGCGGTGCTGCTGTTCACGGTGACCAGCCGGGTGATCAGTCCGCAGTACCTGGTGTGGCTGGTGGGCCTGGCCGCGGTCTGCCTGTGCGACCGTACGACGCGGATGGGCCGGCCGGCGGTGCTGGTGCTCGCCGCGTGCGGGGTGACGGTGCTGGAGTTCCCGGTCCGGTTCGCCGACGTGGTGGCGAGCGATCCGCTGGGGGTCGCGCTGCTGTTCGCCCGCAACGGCCTGCTGGCCGCCGCCGCGGTCGTCGCGGCGGTGCGGCTGTGGCGCTCCACGGTGCCTCCGGCCGCGGCCGACCGGGCGCCCGCGGGGGCCGACCGCCCCCGGGAGGCCTCGCCCTCGTCCTGAGGGGAGCTGCCGGGTCGGAGAGACCCGGTGCCGCGCCGCGCGGGACGCGGGACGGCCCCGGCACCGGGCGGCGGGAGGGGCGCGGTGCCGGGGCCAGGGGCGTGCCGTCAGCGGAACTGCGCGTGCAGCCGCCTGGTGTGGTCCACGGTGCGGGCCTCGCCGGTCAGCCGCACCCGGGCGGTGAGCCGCGGGTCGTCGCTGGCGGCGGACAGTCGGAGTTCCAGCGCGCCGGGTTCGACGACGCGCCGGCCGTCGCGGCCGGTGAAGGAGGCGACGTCCGCGGGGACCGTCACCGTCAGGCGCCGGGACTCCCCTGGGTGGAGCGGGACCCGCTGGTAGCCGACGAGCCGCTGCACGGGCTGCACCACCGAGGCCACCGGGTCGTGCAGGTAGAGCTGCACGACCTCGGTGCCCTCCCGGTCGCCGCTGTTGCGGACGGTGAAGGAGAGGGTGAACTCCCCGTCCGTGGGGCTCTCCTCGCCGTCGACGGCGAGGTCGCTCCAGGTGAACGCGGTGTAGGACAGGCCCCGGCCGAAGGCGAAGGCCGGGCCGGGGTCGATCGCGGAGACCTCGGTCCTTCGGGCGAGCGTCGACGCGAGGTAGGTGGCGGGCTGGACGCCCGGTCCCGCGGGCACGCTGACGGGCAGTCGGCCGGAGGGGTTGACCCGGCCGCCGAGCACCCCGGCGAGGGCGCCGGTGCCCTCGGCGCCGGGGAGGAAGGACTGCACGATCGCGTCGGCCTCCGGTACCGCCCGGCCGAGCGTGTACGGCCGTCCGGCGAGCAGCGCCACCACCAGCGGGGTGCCGGTGTCGAGCAGCCGGTCGAGGAGGGCCTGCTGGACGCCGGGCAGGGCCAGCGAGTCGGCGTCGCAGCCCTCGCCGCTGGTGCCGCGGCCGAAGAGTCCGGCGCGGTCGCCGAGGGCGGCGATCACCACGTCGGCGTCCCGGGCGGCCCGGACCGCCTCGGCGAACCCGGACGTGTCGTCGCCGTCGACGTCCGCGCCCCGCACGGTGACGATCTCCGCGTGCGGGAACTCGCGGACCAGTGCCTCCCGCAGCGTGGGCAGGCCTATGCCCACGGGGGTGTCGGGGTGGTGGACGCCCACGTGCAGGGGGAACGAGTAGCAGCCGAGGACCGAGGTCGGCCGGTCGGCCTGGGGGCCGACCAGCGCGATCCGGCGCGGCGCGGACAGCGGCAGCACGCCGTTGTTGGTGAGCAGGATCATCGCCTGCTCGGCGGCCTCGGCGGCGAGTTCCCGGTTGGCCGGGGAGTCGAGGTCGACGCTGCCGCGCAGGGCCTGCGGATCGTCGTCGGCGGCGGCGTCGCGCAGGGCGGCCGGAACGGGGTCGTAGCCGGCGTCGAGCAGTCCGAGTTCCGCCTTCTGGGTGAGGACGCGGCGCAGTGCGCGGTCGATGAGTCCGGCGGGGACCGTGCCGTCGTCGACGGCCTCGGCCAGTGCCGGGCCGAAGGTCTTGACGTTGGGCAGTTCCACGTCGACGCCGGCGCGCAGGGCGGTGGCCGCGGCTTCGGTGAAGTCGGCCACGACACCGTGCAGGGTCTTGAGGAAGGCGATCCCGAAGTAGTCGGCGACGACGGTGCCGGTGAAGCCCCAGGTGTCCCGGAGCAGTCCGGTGAGCAGGTCCTCGTCGGCGGCGGAGGGGATGCCGTCGGTGTCGGTGTAGGCGTGCATGACGGAGCGGGCGCCGCCCTCGCGCAGGGCCATCTCGAACGGCGGGAGCAGCACGTCGGCCCGTTCGCGGGTGCCCATGGACACCGGGGCGAGGTTGCGTCCGGCGCGGGAGGCGGAGTAGCCGGCGAAGTGCTTGAGGGTGGCGACGATCCCGGCGGACTCCAGGCCCTGCACGTAGGCGGTGCCGACGGTGCCGACCAGGTAGGGGTCCTCGCCGATGGTCTCCTCGACCCGGCCCCAGCGGGCGTCGCGCACCACGTCCAGGACGGGGGCGAGGCCCTGGTGGATGCCGACCGCGCGCATGTCGCGGCCGATCGCGGCGGCCATCCGGCGGACCAGGCCCGGGTTGAAGGTGGCGCCCCAGGACAGCGGGACGGGGTAGGCGGTGGCTCCCCAGGCGGCGAAGCCGGCCAGGCACTCCTCGTGGGCGACGGCCGGGATGCCGAACCGGTTGGCGGCGACGATGCGCCGCTGGGTGCGCAGCAGGGACAGGGCACCGAGTGCCGGGTCGACGGGGACCGTGCCGAAGGGCCGGGTGAGCTGGCCGAGCCCGGCGGGCAGCAGGGTCTCGAGGTCGACCGGCTCCTCCATGTCGTGCTGGTGCGGGGCGACTTCGCCGCCCTCGTCGGAGGCGCCGACCCAGATCCCGAAGAGCTGGGCGATCTTCTCCTCGGTCGTCATCGCCTCGATCAGGGCCGTGACGCGGGTGCCGGTGTCCTGGGACGGGTCGTTCCAGACGGGGACGGCGGGGGTGCCGGGGTCGGCGGGGCGGGCGGGGTTGACGGGGGTTGTCTCAACTGCCACGAGGCGGTCACTTTCCTCCGACGCCCATGAGCCCCTGTACCAGGGCGCGGCGGGCGAACAGGTAGACGAGCAGGACGGGCACCATGGACAGCACCACCGCGGCCAGTAGGCCGGGGATGTTGATGCCGTGCTCGGTTTGGAAGTTGTACAGGCCCAGCGTGACGACCTTGGTGGAGTCGGACTGGGTGAGGACGAGCGGGAAGAGGAAGCCGTTCCAGGCCTGGAGCGCGGAGAACACCACGATCGTGGAGATGCCGCCCTTGGACAGCGGCACCACGAGCTGGAAGAACATCCGGCGCGGGGTGGCCCCGTCCATGGCCATGGCCTCGAACAGTTCCGGCGAGATGTCGCGCATGGCGCCGCTCAGCACCAGTGCGGAGACGGGCAGGCAGAAGGCCGCGGTCGGCAGGATCACGCCGATCAGGTTGTCGTACAGTCCGGCCTTGCTGATCAGGAAGAACATCGGCACGATCACGGCCTGCACGGGGATCGCAAGGCCCAGCAGGAACAGCCGGAAGACCAGGGAGGTGACCCTGGAGCGGCTGCGCACGATGGAGTAGGCGAGCGGCGGCACCAGTACCACCACGATGCCGACCACGGCGAGCGTGACGACGACGGTGTTGAGGAAGTACTGGCCGAAGCCGCCGTCGAAGGCGCTGGTGTAGTTGTCGAGGGTGAAGCCCCTCGGCAGGGACAGCGGGCCGCCCCGGGCGTAGTCGGACCGGCTCTGCACGGTCGCGGTGAGCAGCACGTACAGCGGCAGGCCGATGATGAACAGCCAGGCGAGGGAGGCCGCGCCGGCGACGTAGTTGGGGCGGCGCCTCATGACATCCCCTCCATGGTGCCGCGCATCTTGTCGTAGCCGGACAGGCGCACGACGACGAGCGAGATGACGGTGGCCGCGAGCACGAGCACCAGCGCGATGGCGGAGCCGGCGCCGAAGTCGAAGCTCTTGAAGGCCTTCTGGTACATGTAGTAGGCGCTGATGGTGGTGTCGGTGCCGGGCCCGCCCTGGGTGAGGATGAGCACCGTCTCGAAGGTGGTGAGTCCGCCGACCACCATGAGGATCATCGAGGTGATGATCGAGTTCCGCAGCTGCGGCAGCGTGATGTGCACGAACTGCCGGATCCGGCCGGCGCCGTCGATCTCCGCGGCCTGGTAGAGCACCTGCGGGATGGCGCGTGCGGAGCCCTGGTAGATCAGGGTGTGCAGCGGGGTGAACTGCCAGGTGCTGACGAAGGCGAGGACGCCGATGGCGGTGGCCTGCTTGCCGAACAGGTTGCCGTCGCCGAACAGCCAGGTCGCCTGGGAGGGGATGCCGAAGTTCGGGTCGAGCAGCGCCCGCCACAGGACCGACACGGCGGTGGAGGACAGCAGCAGCGGGACGAAGTAGACGGCGGAGAGCACCGCGCGGTTGCGCTGCTCTCCCGCGGCCCACACGCCCAGCAGGATGCTCAGCGGGGTCTGGACGGCCACACCGAGTCCGGTGAGCAGCAGGGTGAGCCAGATGCTCTTGAGCATGACCGGGTCGTCGAAGACCCGCTTCCAGTTGTCCAGTCCGACGAACTCGGGGGATCCGAGCCCGTTCCAGCTCATGAACGACAGCACGGCGACCATCACGAGCGGGGCGAGGGCGAACAGGGTGAAGAAGACGGTGGCGGGGACCGCCCAGGCGAAGCCCGGGCGGCCCACGTGGGCGGCCCGCGACCCGCGCGGCCGGCCGGTCCGGCCGGTCGCGACGGGTCGCGCGGTCGCGCGTGTCGTGTGCGTGGTCATGGCGTGTCAGACGGTCGGGAGGGCCTGCATGGCCTTGACGAAGCCGTCCACGTCCAACTGGCCGTTGAAGAACTGCTGCACGGCCTGGTGCATCGGGGTGCCGGCGGACGGCGGGTAGGCCTGGTCCCACGAGAGCTGGAAGCTGGGGGCCTTCTTCACCAGGTCGAACTGGAAGCGCGAGTAGTCCGGGCTGGCCGCGGTGTCCAGGAACTGCTCGGTGTTGGTCGTGGTCGGCAGGTTGCCGATGGCGAGCTGCTGCTTGACGAAGGAGTCGGAGTACATCAGCTTCAGGAACTCGGCGACGGCCTCGGGGTGCTTGGTCTTCTTCAGCACCGAGTAGAAGTTGTTGGTGTTGCCGACGACGTCCGCCGGGTCGCCCTTGCCGCCCGCTATGGTCGGGAAGGAGCTGTAGCCGAGGTTCTTCTCGGCGAAGTCCTTGTCGAAGTCCTGGATGGTGGAGTACTCCCAGGAGCCCATCAGTTCGAAGGCGGCCTTGCCGCGGGCGAGCAGCGTCGGGGAGCCCTGGTCGGTGAACTTCACCGAGTCGAAGTTGGTGCCGAAGGCGCCCGCGTCGACGAGTTCCCGCAGCATGCCGAGCGCCTTCCTGCTGTCCGCGCCGGCCCAGGCGTCCTTGTCGCCGTTGAGTGCCTTCTGGAACAGGTCCGGGCCGGCGACGCGGTCGTAGACGTACTCGAACCACATCAGGGTCGGCCACTGGTCGCCGCCGCCCAGGGCGATCGGGGTGACGCCCTTCGCTTTGAGCTTCTTGACCGTGTCCAGTAGTTCGGCCCAGGTCCTGGGGGCCTGGACGCCCGCGTCGGCCAGGGCCTTCTTGTTCTGGAAGAGCAGCACCGGCTGGGTGCCGCGCATCGGAACGCCGTACGCCTTGCCGCCGATGACCGCGGAGTTGAAGACGGACGGCAGGAACGAGGACTTCAGCTTCGGGTCGTCCTTGATGAAGTCGTCCAGCGGCAGGAGCAGTCCGGCGTCGACGAACGGCTTGATGCTGCCGCCGCCCCAGTTGAAGAAGACGTCCGGGGCCTGGGGCGTGTTGATGATCGTCTGAAGCTTCTGCTGGTAGTCGGCACCGGGGATGGTGTCCAGGACCGCCTTGACCTTCGAGGTCTTGTTGAACTCCGCAACGATCTGCTTCTCGACCTTGTTGGTCGCGTCGCCGTAGACGAGGACGTGGATCTTGCCGTCTCCGCCCGAGGACGCGCTGTTGCCCCCGCAGGCCGAGAGGGACAGCGCCACAGCCAGGGTCACGCCGGTCGCGAGTACGCGGGAGAACCGCACGCGTGTCCGCATCGCGCCCCACCCCTTCCGAAAGTTTCGATGTCACGTACGAAAATTGCTGTTGCGGGGACATTAAACGAGCCATGTCACAGGGTCAACGGAGGGACACCGTCGCGATCGAACCGTTACCGGTGGTGCCGTATGCTGCGCCCATGCATGACAAGGACGAGCCTGAGATGGCCGGTCGAGTGACGCTTGCCGAGGTGGCCACGCGCGCCGGGGTGTCCCTCTCGACAGTTTCGAAGGTCCTCAACGGACGTTCGGACGTCTCGCCCACCACCCGCAGCAAGGTCGAGCACCTGCTGGAGGAGCACGGCTACCGGCGACGGGCCGCCGCCACCGCGCACGCGCCGCTCATCGAACTCGTCTTCCACGAGCTGGAGAGCGTCTGGGCGATGGAGCTGATCCGCGGCGTGGAGAACGTCGCGCAGCAGCACCGGATCAGCGTGGTCGTCACGGAGAGCGGCACCCGGCACGCACCGGGCCGCGAATGGCTCGACGGGGTGCTGCGGCGCCGGCCGCGGGGCGTGGTGCTGGTCTTCTCCGCGCTGCCGGACCACGTCCGCAGGCAGCTGCGCTCGCGCGCCATCCCGTTCGTCATCGTCGATCCGGCCGGCGACCCCGAGGCGGACGTGCCGTCGGTGGGCTCGGCGAACTGGGCCGGCGGCGTGGCCGCCACCCGGCACCTGATCGACCACGGCCACGAGCGCATCGCCATCATCACCGGCCCCGCCGACCTGATGTGCTCGCTGGCCAGGCTCGACGGCTACCGGTCCGCGCTGGCCATGGCCGGACTGGAGCCCGACCCCAAGCACATCCGCTACGGCGACTTCCACGTCGACGGGGGCTTCACCCACGCCCTGGAACTGCTCCAGGGCCCCGACCGTCCGACGGCCGTCTTCGCCGGCAGCGACCTGCAGGCGCTGGGCGTGCTGGAGGCGGCCCGCCGCCTGGGGCTCAGCGTCCCCGAGGACCTGTCGGTGGTGGGCTACGACGACGTCCCGCCGGCCCAGTGGTCCTCACCCCCGCTGACCACCGTGCGCCAGCCGCTGCGGCAGATGGCCGAGGAGGCGGCCCGGATGCTGCTGCGCCCGCAGGAGGCGAGCCGGCCCGCCCTGCGGATGGAGCTCGCCACCCGGCTGGTGGTCCGCCAGAGCACCGCCGCGCCCGCCCCCGCCCAGGCGGGCTGACGGAGCCGGGGGGCCGGGCCGCGGGGCCAGGGGCCCCGGGGCCACGGGAGGCCCGCCCCGCCGGACCGTGCTTCTCCGGGCGGGTCCGCGGGCGGCTCCGGCGGGCCGTTCCCGGCGCCGGAAGCGGCCCCTCAGCCCAGCTCGCTCCGCAGGTACCGCTGCCACAGCGCGGTGAACTCCCGCGGGGTCGTGCCGAGCACCTCGGCCATCGCGTCCGCCTCCGCACCCGCCCGCTTCTCGTGTGCGCCCACGGCACGGTAGAACGCGCCCAGCCGCTCCTCCCCCCACCGCTCGGCGATCAGCCGGCAGGCCAGCCAGCCGCCCTCGTAGGCCTGCGCCAGCCGGGTCGCGTCGCCGGAGAAGCCGAAGTCCTCGTCGCCGGGCAGCCGCGCCGGCACGTCGCCGTCGGCGACGGCGCGCTGGAGTTCGGGCGCGGCCTCGGCCGGGGTGCGCCCGCTGCCGCGGTAGCCGATCCAGTCGGCGTATCCCTCGGACAGCCACAGCGGGGTGGCCCCGTCGGTGGCACGGCGGGTGGCCACGTGCGTGGTCTCGTGGGTGAGCACCACCTGCCGTCCCAGCGGACCGAGCGTGCGGTAGGCGTCCGGGTTGACGATGATCCGGTCCGCGGGCGTCCTCCCGGTGCCGCCCGTCTCCCCCGTGGTCACCGCGGCGATCCCGCGGTAGGCGGAGGCGGGCGAGCCGAGCAGCCCGGCCATGCCCTCCAGCGCCTTCGGCACGAGCACCACCACGTGCCGGGGCCAGTCGGCGCCCCACGCCCGGGTCACCGCCGGCACGGCCCGGTCCGCCAGAGCGGCGTAGGAGCGCAGGGTGGCCGCCGGCTGGCCGACGCCCAGGACGATGCTGTGGCTGCCGCGGACCACGTCCACCGCTCCCTGGTCCCAGAGCTGCTGCCCGGAACCGGGCGCGGGCAGGTCGGCGGCCACGTACCAGCCGCCGCCGGCCGTCCGGGTCAGGCGCAGGGTGCGGGAGGCGGTGACGGGGGCGGTGTCGTAGCCGCGGAGCCGGTAGCGCAGGTCGGCGTCGGCGGTGGCGGTGCCGCCGGACCGGTGGACGGCGGTGACCCGGTAGGACCAGCCGGCCAGCGGTACCCGGCGCAGTCCGGCGAACCCGTCCCGGGTGCCGGTCCGGCCGTACGCGGCCGCGTCGTGGGCGAGGACGGCCGCCGCGCGCCGGTCGAGCAGGTGCTGCACCCGTGCCCGCTCGGTGTCCGCCGGGGACCTTCCCCCGCACGCCACCAGGGCGACGAGCAGCAGGCAGAGCCCCAGCACCGGGATTCTCGACGCCCGCCTCCGACCAGCCACCTTCCCGATCGTACGGTGCACCGGGCGGCCCCGGGAGGTGGCCGGGTCGGCCCGCCCCGCCCCGTCCCGGGCCGCCGGACACGGGGCGTCCGGGGCCCCGGTCAGACGCGGGTCACCGAGGAGACCGGCATCATGCGGACCGGGTCGTAGCGGACCGGCGCGCCGGGGTAGGGGGCGTGGATGACCTGCCCGTGGCCCATGTACATGGCCACGTGGCTGGCGTCCGAGCGGTAGACGACGAGGTCACCGGGTCGGGCCTGGGAGAGCGGGACCTGCCTGCCGGCGTACCGCTGGGCCTGGGAGGTGCGCGGCAGGTGCACCCCGGCCCTGGCGTAGGACCACTGCATCAGGCCCGAGCAGTCGAAGCCGGAGGGCCCGTTGGCGCCCCACACGTAGGGCCTGCCGAGCGCGGAGCGGGCGGCGGCGACGGCGGCGGCGGCCCGGCCGGAGGCGGGCACCCCGCCGCCGAGGTCGGGCAGTTCGGGGCGGGCGGAGCGGGAGGCCCGCCGGTGGTCGCCGCGTTCCGCGGGCGGCAGCGAGTTCAGCAGCCGCCGGGCGCGGGCGAGTTTGTCCTCCACCGCGCGCTTGTGCCGGGCGACGGCCGTTCGGCTCGACTCCAGCTCGCGCAGTGTGCGGCGGGTCTCCGCACGCTCCTGGGCGAGGGCGCGCAGGGCGTTCTGCAGGTCCCGCAGCCGGCCGGCCTGCCGGTCGCCGATCCGGTCCAGGACGGCGGCCTTGTCGAGGTAGTCGGCGGGGTCGTCGGCGAACAGCAGGGCGAGCGAGGGGTCCACGCCGCCGGACCGGTACTCGGCGCCGGCCAGCGAACCCAGTTCCTCCCGCATGGAGTTGACGCGCTGCTGCTGGCGGGCGACCCGGTCCTGGGCGAGGGCGGCGGCTCGGCGCAGCGTGTCGGCGCGCTCGTCGGCCGCGTCGTAGGCCTCGGTGGCGCGTTCGGCCTCCTCGTAGAGGCGGTCCACCTCGGCGCGGGTGCCGTCCTGCGGCGCGGCGGCGGCCGGGGTGGACGGAACGGCGGCGAGCGCCGCGGTCGCGGCGGAGAGCACCGCCAGGGCGGCGCAGGCGCCTTTGTCGAACCCCGATGCTGCACTGCGGCGATGAGAGCCCACGGGAAGCCGCACTCCTTCCGCTGGCGGTCAGGACGTGTTCCCTCCCCGGGCCGGGGCGCGGGGGGATGCGCCCCGGCCGTGGGGGGAAACGCGGCAGACAGTAGCCCCGGGACGGGGCGGCGGCCAACGACCGCCGCGGGCACGCACGGTGACGCCCCGCCGCTGACGCAGGTCATCGGCGGGGCGCGGGGTCAGTCCCGGTCGCCGCGATTCGCCCGTTCGGGCGGTACGGCGTGTTGGTCTTGAGGGGGTCGGCGGGGCGTCAGATGCGGACGCCGAACTGGAACGGCATGTTGCCGATCGACTCGTAGCGCACGACCGTGCCGGTGCGCGGGGCGTGCAGCACCTGACCGTTGCCCGCGTACAGGGCGACGTGGTGGTAGTCGCTGTAGAAGATGACCAGGTCGCCGACCTTGAGCTGGCTCTTCGAGTAGATCCGGGTGCCGGCGTTGGCCTGCGCCTGCGAGGTGCGCGGTATGGAGATGCCGGCGTGCGCGTAGGCCTGCATGGTCAGGCCGGAGCAGTCGTAGGAGCTGGGGCCGTCGGCGCCGTACACGTAGGGCTTGCCGATCTGGCTCTGCGCCCAGGAGTAGGCGGCGCCGGCGCGGCCGGAGGCGGCACTGGTCGGGCCGAGCGCGGTGCGCCCGCTGTCGCGACTGGCACGGGCCTGCTCGGCGGCGAGTGCGGCCTTCTCCTGCGCGGTCAGCGTGTTGAGCAGTTTCTGCGCCTCGGCCAGCTTGGCCTGGACTTCCTGCTTCTTCTTGCCGAGCTCGGTGCGGGTGGCGGCGAGGTCCTTGAGCTTCTCGGAGGCCTCGGAGCGCTCCTGGGCGAGTTCGCGCTGCTTCTCCTGGATCTTCTTCAGCGCCGCGACCTGCTGGGCGCTGAGCTGGTCCATGGTGGACGCCTTGTCCAGGTACGTGTCCGGGTCGGAGGACAGGAACAGCTGGACGGAGGGGTCGAGGGTGCCGGTGCGGTACTGCGCGGCGGCGGCCAGGCCCATGGAGTCGCGCAGCTCGTTGAGGTCCTGCTGGCCGCGCGCCACGTTGTCCTGGATGGTGGAGATCTCCTTCTGGAGCTTCTCCTGCTTCTCCTTGGCCCCGTCGTACTTCTCGGTGGCCTGCTCGGCCTCCTCGTAGAGCTTGTCGACCTTCGCCTTGACCTCGTCCTTGCTCGGCTTCTCGCTGGGCGCGGCGTTGGCGGCGTTCGCGCTGAGGGCGACGGCAGCGGCGGCTGCGGTGGTCAGCACGGTCACGCGGGCGCGACTCGGCTGCTTGGGTCGACGGTGGGACGCCACGGAGGTGAACTCCTTCTTCTGAGTGATCACCCGTTCGGAGGTTCGACGCCAGACCCTAGTGACCCAGTTGTGATCAGTTCAAATCCTCGCGGGAAAAATCTCGATGATCGAACGCATTTGCCCACCGCAACTCACCTGCCGTGACGTCCGGCTGACGCTACGTTGCGCACGGACCATTCCAATTCGGGCGTTACGCCCGTACATTGCGATTGCGGGCGTAACGGGACCAGTGACCGCAAGGGTCAGGAAAGCCGCTTCAGCAGCACCGCGGACGCCACCGGTCGCGCGCCGGCCCGGGCCACCCCGTCGGCCACCTCCCGGTCGGTGGAGGCGACGATGACGGGCCTGCCGGGCGGCTCGGCCCTCACGAGCTGCCGGATCAGCTCGTCCGCGGTCACCCCCGGCTTGGAGAACAGCACCCGCACCCCGCGCGGCGGCGCGAGCAGCACCGGCGCGGCCAGCTCGGCGCCGTCGAAGACGCAGGTGACCTCGGCGCCGGTCTGCGCGGCCAGCTGGGAGAGCTGGCCGAGCAGCCGGAGCCGCTGCTTCTCCAGCGGCATCTGCGGATAGCCGGTCTTGGTGACGTTGTACCCGTCGACGACCAGGTGCGCCTGCGGCAGCGCCAGCAACTGGTCCAGGATGGCCGGGTCGTGCTCGGACAGCGCCCGCGCGGCGATGTCCTTCGGGGTCATCCGACCCGGCTCGACGGCGTCCACGGTCTCCGCGGGCCGCACCGAGACCGGCGGCAGCGCCAGCTCCCGGCGCAGGCCCTGGGTGGCGTCCAGCAGGGTGTCCAGCAGCAGCCGGACCCGCATGTCCTCGACACTGCGTCCCTCGCGCGCCGCCCTGCGGGTGGCCTCCAGGGCGGCCTCCGCCTCGCCGAGGCGCGCCCTGAGCCGGCGGGACTCGCTCTCGGCGGCGGACACCTGCGCCTGCCCCTCGGCGCGTGCGGCCTCCGTCTCCGCCCGCTGCTTGCGTAGCGCCGCCTCGCCGCGCTTGATGTCGCTGTGCGCGGCGCGCAGCTTGCGCTGAAGCGATTCCGCTTCCTTCCTGGCCGCGTCCAGTTCCTGGCGCAGGTGCTCGGTCTCGGTCCGGGTCTGGTCGCGGGCCCGGTCCAACTGCTCGCGCAGCCGCTCCAGCTCGGCGCGGGCCTCCTCCTCGACGCGTTCGGCGTCGGCCCGCTGGGCCTCCTCACCGGCCGCGGCCACCAGCTTGACCCAGCCCGCGGGCCGCAGCATGTAGGCGGCGGCCGCCACGTCGAGCGGATCCGCGGCCGGAGGCGGCGAGCCGGAGTCCACGGCGCCGGCGAGTTCCGGCTGGGCCTGTCTGAACCGCTCCCCGATGCGCTGCCGGAACACCGCGTCGGTCTCCACGGCGGCGGCCATGGCGTTGCCGGCGAACTTGGCCCGCCGGCTGGGTGTGAACCGGGCGTACTGCCTGAGCTGGGTGGGCAGTTCGCCGAGGGTCAGGTCGCCGAAGCCGTCCGCGACGATCTGGACGATCCGGCGCCGCACTCCGTCGGACAGCGGACGGTCGAGCACCTCAGCGGCGCCGTCGTCCGGCTCCCCGCCCGCGCTCTCCACCATCCGTCACCTCATCACTGTCGTGCCCGATCCCGCGCGGCGCTCGTCCGCGCCGGTCCGCTCCGGTCAGGAGTCCGTGCTGGGCCTGTCCACCAGCTCCACCTGGTCCACGGCGTTGCACCAGCGGCAGCGCACCGACTCGATGGTCTCACTGAGCACCTCGCGCTCCTCGACCTTCGGCTCACCGGCCAGGTCGAGGTGGACGTACTCGACGACCTTCGACGAGCGGGTCACGTCGAAGCGGGTGAGATTGCCGCAGAGGGTGCAGCGCCACCGCGTCGTGGCGGTCGGCAGGGGAACCGTCATCGACTGTCCACTTTCCTTCCGGTGTCAGTTCCAGTGTCGGGGATGCCCGGGCCATGCCCGCGCATGTGGCTCGTAACCCTACGGCCTGGCGGCAACCCGCCGCCCATCCGTCCATGACGGCGAGGCGGCCCGGCCCGGTGCGTCCCGTTACGCCATGCTCTGTAACCATGATCGGCGACTGGATCACGAGGGCGGGCGGAACGGCCGGAGCGAGGTGGCGGCCGTCGGCGCCGGTGACGTACGGGCTGATCGCCGCGTGCTGCCTGGTCTTCCTGGTGGGCCCGGCCTCGGGCCTGAACCCGGCCTACGGCACCGGCGACGCGCTGCTCACCGCGCAGCGCGCCTACTTCCGGCACTGGGGCGTGGTCCCGGCCGAACTGTTCCAGGGCTCCGCCGGGGCGGCGCTCACCCCGGCGACGGCGCTGTTCGTCCACGGAAGCTGGGTGCACCTGCTGGGCAACATGCTCTTCCTCTACGTCTTCGGCGCGATGGCCGAGGAACGGATGGGCCGCGTCCGGTTCACCCTGTTCTACGTCGGCTGCGGCTACCTGGCCCTGCTGGGCTTCGCCGCCGCCAACGCGGGATCCGAGCAGTCGCTGGTCGGGGCGTCCGGGGCGATCTCCGCGGTCCTCGGCGCGTTCCTCTACCTGTTTCCCCACGCCCGGGTGACCAGTCTCCTGCCGTTCCTGTTCTTCCTGCCGCTGCGCTTCCCGGCCTGGGTCGTGCTGCCGTTCTGGGCGGTCCTGCAGTGGCTGGCCGCCGGCCGGGCCCCCCAGGGACCCGGTGTGGCCTACCTGGCCCACCTGGTCGGCTTCGGCCTGGGCCTCGGCTACGCGTGGGCGCGGTTCCGCCGTCCTACTAGAGTGAGGCCCGCCCCTGCTCCGGCCCCCGAGGGAGAGAACCAGACGTGATCACCGCGATCGTCCTCATCAAGACCAGCGTGGACCGGATTCCGGAGATCGCCGAGCAGATCGCCGCGCTGGACAGCGTCAGCGAGGTGTTCTCGGTGACCGGCACCTACGACCTGATCGCCATGGTCCGGGTCCGGCAGCACGAGGACCTCTCCGAGGTCATCCCCGGGCGGATCAGCAAGATCCCCGGCGTCGAGGGCACCGACACCCACGTGGCCTTCCGCACCTACTCCCAGCACGATCTGGAGGCGGCCTTCGCCATCGGGCTGGACTCCTGACGCACACCGGCCCGTCCGCGTTCCGGGCGTCCGCGTTCCGCCCGCCCGGGGCGGCCGGAACCGGCGCGCCGGCGGGACCGCTCCGGGCCGGAGCGGCAGGCGGGCGGGGACGCTCTACGGCCGGTCGGCCGCGGCGGGCCGGTCGGCCGGGGCGGGCCGGTTCCCCGGAGCGGGCCGGTTCCCCGGAGCGGGCCGGTTCCCCGGGACGGGCCGGGCGGCCGCCGGACCGCGGCGGGCCAGCTCCCGCACGGCGCGCACGAACCGCTCCAGGTGCTCGTCGGGCGTGCCCGCGCCGAAGCTCACCCGGACCGCGTTGAGGGAGCCGGCCGGACTCTCGGCCCCGCACTCCCCCGGGACGCCGGAACCGCCGCCCAGCAGGAGGCGGACCAGCGGGTGGGCGCAGAACAGTCCGTCGCGGACGCCGATGCCGTACTCGTCGGAGAGCGCGGCGGCCAGCTCCGAACCGTCCCAGCCGGCGACGACGAAGGACAGGACCCCGACGCGCGGGGCGTCGGCGCCGAACTGCGACAGCAGCCGCACCTGCTCCACCCCGGCCAGCCCTTCCCGCACCCTCCCGATCAGGTACTGCTCACGGGCCACCAGGGCGTCCCAGCCGGCCGCGGTGAGCGCGCGGCAGGCGGAGGCGACGGCGTGCGCGCCGATGACGTTCGGGGAGCCGGCCTCGTGCCGGGCGGCGCCGTCCCGCCACTCCACGTGCACCGCGCCGTCCGCGCGCCGGACGACGCTCCGGCTGGCGCCGCCGCCCGCGAGGTAGGGCTCGGCCGCGTCCAGCCAGTCGGTGCGTCCGGCCAGGACACCCGCGCCGAACGGGGCGTACAGCTTGTGCCCGGAGAAGGCGACCCAGTCCACGTCGAGATCGCGGACGGACACCGGGTGGTGCGGGGCGAGCTGCGCGGCGTCCAGGACGATGCGGGCGCCGTGCGCGTGCGCGGCCGCGGCGAGTTCCCGTACCGGCCACAGCTCGCCGGTGACGTTGGAGGCGCCGGTGACGCACACCAGGACCGGACCGGGCCGCCCGTCCTCGGCCAGGGCCCGCTCCAGGGTCCGCACGGCCTGCCGCGGGCCGCGCGGGGCGTCGAGGACGGTGACCCGCGCGTGCCGCCAGGGCAGCAGCGCGGCATGGTGTTCGGACTCGAAGACGAGGACCCGGCAGTCGGCCGGCAGCGCGGCCGCCAGCAGGTTGAGGGAGTCGGTGGTGGAGCGGGTGAAGACCACCTGGTCGGTGTCCCGGCAGTCGAGGAAGCCGGCGACCGTGCGCCGGGCGTTCTCGAACAGGTCGGTGGACAGCCGGGAGAGGCGGCCGGCTCCGCGGTGGACGCTGGCGTAGTACGGCGCGTAGGCCGCCACGTCGTCCCAGACCCGCTGCAGCGCCGGGGCACTGGCGGCGTAGTCCAGGGCGGCGTACCCGGCTTCCCCGCCAGCGGCGAGCGGGACGCGGACATCGCGGCCGAGGACGGGCAGCGGCGCACCGACGGTCGGGGCGGCGGGGGCGGGGGCGAGGGAGGGGGTGGCGGCGGTCCGTGCGGTGGCGGCGGAGGCGGTGCGGGTGGCGGCGAGGGCGGGGAAGGACATGGCGGGCTCCCGTGAGGCAGGCGGAGGGGCCTCGCGGGCACGGAGCGGCGCGCGAGGCGGGGAAGGGCCGGCTGGGGGGAGTTTCGAGAGTCCGGTGCGGTGCCCGCGGTGTCCGGTGCGCGCTCTCGGCGTGCCGGACGACAGCCCTCGTAGGCGATGGACTCGGGCTTTCGGCGGATGCGGGGAGCGGGGGCGCCTCCCACGCCCTCGGGGCGGTGGGGAGCGCGGTGGGGCGCCGCGGGTGCGGTGCGGGGCTCTCGAAACGTCCCCTAGCGCATTCGCTTGCTCATGGAAGGCTCCTCGACGACCAGGACCCCTGGTGACGCGAGGGGTCCGCGCTTGCCGCAGACCTCGCTGACTGCGGCCTGGTCCTCACCCGGGGCACCCCGCCACGGACGGAGGGTTGCCGGACAGCCGGCCGGGGCCGAGTGGCTGTCGCTCATGACCTGCCGAGGAACGTACGCGAAGAGATCGCGGCCCCGCAAGCCGTGTCCGGATCGCGGGACCGCCGACCGAGCGGTGTCAGGCGTTGCTGACGGCCACCCAGCGCTCCAGCGCCCGCTTCGCCGCCCCCGAGTCGACGGACTCCGCCGCGCGCTCCATACCTGCGCGGAGCTGCTCCGCCAGGGGCGCCCCGGTGGGCTCCAGAGCGACCAGGGCGGCCGCCGAGTTCAGCAGCACCGCGTCCCGCACCGGGCCCCGCTCCCCGTCCAGCAGACGGCGGGCCACCTCGGCGTTGTAGGAGGCGTCGGCACCGCGCAGCGCCTCGATCGGGACGAGGTCGATGCCGACGTCCCGCGGGTCGAACGCCTCCTCCTCGACCTTGCCGTCCCGCACCACCCAGACCCGGGAGGTGGCGGTGGTGGTCAGCTCGTCCAGTCCGTCGTCGCCGCGGAAGACGAGCGAGGAGTGGCCGCGCCCGGCGAAGACACCGGCCACGATGGGCGCCATGCGCGGGTCCGCGACGCCGACCGCCTGCGCCCTCACCTTCGCCGGGTTCGTCAGCGGGCCGAGGAAGTTGAAGACGGTGCGGATGCCCAGCTGCCCGCGGGCGGCACCGACGTGCCGGAGCGCGGGGTGGAACTTCACCGCGAAGCAGAAGGTGATGCCGGCCTCCTCGGCGACCTCGGCCACCCGCTGCGGCGTCAGCTCCAGGTTGACTCCGAGCTTCTCCAGGACGTCGGAGGCGCCGGAGGCGGAGGAGGCGGCCCGGTTGCCGTGCTTGACGACCTTCGCCCCGGTGCCGGCGACCACGATCGCGGACATGGTGGAGACGTTGACCGTCTTGGCGCCGTCGCCGCCGGTGCCGACGATGTCGACGGTGCGGCCCGGCACCTCGATCACGTTGGCGTGCTCGTACATCGTGCGCACGCAGCCGGAGATCTCCTCGACGGTCTCGCCCTTGGCGCGCAGGGCGACCGCGAAGCCGGCGATCTGCGCGTCGGTGGCCTCGCCGCGCATCATCCGGTCCATCGCCCAGGCCGTCTCGTCCGCGCTCAGATCACGTCCGTCGAGCAGGCCGTTCAGCACGGCGGGCCAGGAACGGCCCGCCGCGGTGTCGCCTCCAGCGGGGGTCACAGCGCTCATCAGCCGCTCCTGGTCGTCGTAGAAGGCCGGGGCCCCCAGCCTATCCAGCCCCGGACACGGCGAAGGACCCCGTCCGCAGACCGGACGGGGTCCCTCACTCGTGGCGTGGCGACGCCGGGGCGATCAGTGGTGGCCGTGGCCGCTCGTGATCTCCCTGTATTCCTCGACAGTGGGCTTGGTGACCTGGGAGTCCTCCCCGAAGTACGCGGCGGTGACCTTGGCGCGCAGCTTCTCGGAGCCCTTCACCTTGCGCTCGACGCCGTTCTCGTCGACCGTCGGGCCGATCTCCGTCGGCTGGTACTGCTCGTGCGCGGTGAGTGTGTACAGCTGCTCCTGGCTGAGCTGCTCGTGCACCTCGATGAACTCACCGTGCGGCAGCCGCTTGATGGTGCCGGTCTCGCGACCGTGCAGCACCTTCTCGCGGTCCCGGCGCTGCAGGCCGAGGCAGATCCGCTTGGTGGCGAGGAAGGCCAGCACCGGACCGACGAAGAAGAAGATCCGGACGAACCAGGTCACCGCGTTGATCGACAGGTGGAAGTGGGTGGCCCACAGGTCGTTGCCGCCGCCGACCAGCAGGGTCAGGTAGACGGTCATCCAGGCGACGCCGAGACCGGTACGGGTCGGAGCGTTGCGCGGGCGGTCCAGGATGTGGTGCTCGCGCTTGTCGCCGGTGACCCAGGCCTCGATGAACGGGTAGACCGCGATCGCCACCAGGACCAGCGGGAAGATCACCAGCGGGATGAACACGCCCAGGACGAGCGTGTGGCCCCAGAAGTTGACCTCCCAGCCCGGCATGAACCGGATCAGGCCCTCGGAGAAGCCCATGTACCAGTCGGGCTGGGCGCCGGTGGACACCTGGTCCGGCCGGTAGGGGCCCATCGCCCAGATCGGGTTGATCTGGGCGACCGCGGAGATGACCGCGATGACGCCGAAGACCAGGAAGAAGAAGCCGCCCGCCTTCGCCATGTACACGGGCAGCAGCGGCATGCCGACGACGTTCTTGTTCGACTTGCCGGGGCCCGCGAACTGCGTGTGCTTGTGGTAGAAGACCAGGATCAGGTGGCCGACCACCAGGCCGAGCATGATGCCCGGCAGCAGCAGGATGTGGATCGAGTAGAACCGGGCCACGAAGTCGCCGCCCGGGAACTGGCCGCCGAACAGGAAGAACGACAGGTACGTGCCGACGATCGGCACGGACAGGATCGCGCCCTCCATGAAGCGGACGCCGGTGCCGGACAGCAGGTCGTCGGGGAGCGAGTAGCCGGTGAAGCCGGTGAACATGCCCAGGACGAACAGCAGGAAGCCGAACAGCCAGTTGACCTCGCGCGGCTTGCGGAACGCGCCGGTGAAGAACACGCGCATCATGTGCACGAACATGCCCGCGAGGAAGATCAGCGCGGCCCAGTGGTGGATCTGCCGGATGAGCAGGCCACCGCGCACGTCGAAGGAGATGTGCAGGGTCGAGCTGAAGGCCTCGGACATCAGCTGCCCCTGGAGCGGGACATAGCTGCCGTGGTACTCCACCTCGTTCATCGACGGGTGGAAGAACAGCGTCAGATAGACACCCGTCAGGATGATGATGATGAAGCTGTACAGGCAGACTTCACCCAACATGAACGACCAGTGGTCGGGGAAGATCTTGCGCATGTTGGCCTTGGCCAGGGAGTAGATCCCCAGGCGGCCGTCGGCCCAGTCGGCGACGCGCTCGCCGGCCGGTGCCTTCCCGCGCGAGCGGGACTCGGGGGTTGTCGTAGTGCTCATCCGCGCTCCCAGAATGCAGGACCGACAGGCTCTTCGAAGTCGCCGAGCGCCTCGAGGTAGCCCTGGTCGTTCACGCCGATGCGCAGCTGCGGCAGGGCGTGACCGGCGGGACCGAAGATCACGCGGGCACCGTCGGAGAGGTCGAAGGTGGACTGGTGGCAGGGGCACAGCACGTGGTGCGTCTGCTGCTCGTACAGCGAGATCGGGCAACCGACGTGCGTGCAGATCTTGGAGTACGCCACGACGCCCTCGTGCGACCACTCCAGCTCGCGCTTGTCCTTGATGTCCTCCGGCTGCAGCCGGATGATCATCAGGGCCGCCTTGGCGATCTGGGTCTGGAAGTCCTCGTCGGTCTCCTCCAGGCCCTCGGGCTTGGCGAAGGTCAGCGAGCCGACCGCCACGTCGGACGGGCGCAGCGGCTCGTTGGTGTTCATGTTGACGAGCAGCTTGCCCTTGGACCACAGGGTGTGGCGCAGCTTGTCGTGGGGCAGCGGGCCGAGGTCGCGCAGCAGCATGACGCCGGAGAGCGGCACCAGGGTCAGCGCGCCGAACATCGTGTTGCGGATCAGCTTCCGCCGGCCGAGCGCGGACTCCTTGGCGCCCTCCGCGAAGTCCGCGTGCACCTTCGCGCGGACCTCCGGGGCGGCCTCGATCGGGTGGCGCTCGTCGGCGACCTCCGCGTCGGACATCAGCGTGCGGGCCCAGTGGACGGCGCCCGCGCCGATGCAGAACAGCGCCGCGCCGAGGGTCAGGCCCAGGGCGAAGTTGAGCGCGCTGACGTGCCCGAACGGGAAGATGAAGACCGACTTGTCGTGCGGGATCGACACGTACGAGGCGATGAAGCCGACGGTGGCCAGCATCGACACCGTGAACAGCAGGGCGACCGTGCGCTCGGACCGCTTGGCGGCCCGCTCGTCGATGTCCTGGATCCGGCTCTCGTGGGGCGGCAGGCCCGGGTCGGCGAACGGGTTCTTCTCGTCCGCCACGTCGACCGCGCCGTGCGCGTGCTCCGCCTCGGCGGGCAGGTTCTCTTCTGGAATGTCTTGGCTACTCATGACTTCTTGGCCTTTGCGGTCCGAGCGGCGACCCAGACGGCGACCGCGATCAGCGCACCGAGGCCGAAGATCCACGCGAACAGGCCCTCGCTGACCGGCCCGAGGCCGCCCAGTTCCAGACCGCCGGGGTTCACCGTCTCGCTGCTGTCGACCGCGTTCAGGTACGCGATGATGTCCTTCTTGTTCTGCTCCGACATCGTCGTGTCGGGGAACGACGGCATGCTCTGCGGGCCGGTGAGCATGGCCTCGTAGATGTGCTTGGGTGCCACGTTCTCCAGCGTCGGTGCGTACTTGCCGTGGGTCAGCGCACCGCCCTTGCCGGTGAAGTTGTGGCACTGGGCGCAGTTGGTGCGGAACAGTTCGCCGCCCTTGGCGATGTCGGCGCCCTCGGGCGAGTACTGCTGCTTGGTGGGCACGGCCGGGCCGGCGCCCAGCGAGGCGATGTACGCCGCGAGCTGGTCGATCTCGGCCTGCGAGTACTGGACCCGCTTCTTCGGGACCTGCGCGCCCGCGGACGTCGCGGCGGGCATCCGGCCGGTGCCGACCTGGAAGTCGACGGCCGCGGCACCGACGCCGATCAGGCTAGGACCGTCGGAGCTGCCCTGACCGCCGGTGCCGTGGCAGCTGGCGCAGCCCACGGAGTACAGCTTCTGGCCCTCTTCGATGGCGAGGGACTGGGCGGTTTCGTCGGCCTGTGCCTTGGTCGCGGGTGCGAACGCGGCGTACAGCCCCCCCGTGGCCGCCAGCGCGAGGAGTAGGACGACGACCGCCGCCAGCGGATGGCGTCGTCGTGCGGAGAGCTTTTTCACGGATTACCCCGGTGTCAGGATCTTCTGCGTCGATGCTTCTGGTGGTGCGTTTCTCGGAACGCGCGGGGGATCGGGCCCGGCTACTGGATCAGGTAGATCGTGGCGAAGAGGCCGATCCAGACGACATCGACGAAGTGCCAGTAGTAGGACACGACGATGGCGGCGGTGGCCTGCTCATGAGTGAACCTCTTGGCCGCGTAGGTGCGCCCGAGGACCAGCAGGAAGGCGATGAGTCCGCCCGTCACGTGGAGGCCGTGGAAGCCGGTGGTCAGGTAGAAGACCGAGCCGTAGGGGTCGGAGGACAGCGAGATGCCGTCGTTCCTGACCAGCTCGGTGTACTCGAAGACCTGACCACCGATGAAGATCGCACCCATGATGAAGGTGACGATGAACCAGCCCCGGAGCTTCTTCACGTCCCCGCGCTCGGCTGCGAACACGCCGAGCTGGCAGGTGAGCGAGGAGAGCACCAGGATCGTGGTGTTCACGGAGGAGAAGGGGACGTTCAGCGCGTCCGCCATCTCTTTCCAGTGATCGGGACCCGTCACCGATCGCAGGGTGAAGTACATCGCGAAGAGGGCCGCGAAGAACATCAGCTCGGAACTCAGCCAGATGATGGTTCCGACGCTGGTGAGGTTCGGCCGGTTGACCGACGGGTGCGCGTGCCCGGTATCTACTGTCGTTGCTGTCGCCACGACCGACATTATGTCGGTCGCTTATCCCGCCCTCACTCCGGGGGGTGCCGTTCGGAGTGTCTCTGCCGTCCGTACTGGTGCTGACGTGGTGTTCGTGGGAGTAGCATCCGCTCAACGGGCCTGTCCTTACGACGCTGACGTCACGGAGGAACAATGCAGCCGACCGCCACGGTGCTGGTCTACAGCGACGACTCCAACACCCGGGAGCAGGTGCGGTTGGCCTGCGGTCGGCGGCCGTCCCCGGACGCTCCGCTGGTGGAGTTCCTGGAGTGCGCGACGCCCGCCGCGGTGCTGCGGGAGCTGGACAGGGGCGGTATCGACGTCTGCGTGCTGGACGGCGAGGCCGTGCCCATGGGCGGTATGGGCGTCTGCAGGCAGATCAAGGACGAGGTGTTCCACTGCCCGCCGGTGCTGCTGCTCATCGGGCGGCCGCAGGACGCCTGGCTGGCGACGTGGAGCCGGGCGGACGCGGCGGTGACGCTGCCGGTGGAGCCGGTGGAGTTCGCGGGTGCCCTGGCGGGTCTGCTGCGCCGGCCGCGGCTGGCGAGCGCCTGAGACATCCCGCGTCGACGGCACGGTCCGCCGTGGGGCGGCTCAGAGCGCCGCGGGCCGCAGTCTCGCCCGGGCCCGGGTGTCGGAGCCCTGCTGCTGCGCGGCGACCAGCGCACTGCCCTGGCGCCACTTCGCCCAGCTCAGGTTCCAGTCGCCGAAGCCGTTGCCGAAGGGTTCCATCGTGTCGCCGTCGCTGTTGACGACCTTGACGATGTCGCCCTTGCGGAAGGTGTCGAAGAACCACTCGGCGTTGGCGGTGCTCATGCCGGTGCAGCCGTGGCTGACGTTGGCGTAGCCCTGGGAGCCGACCGACCAGGGCGCCGCGTGGACGTACTCGCCGCTCCAGGTGACCCGGGTGGCCCAGTGGACGGGCAGGTCGTAGGACTCCGAGGAGCCCGCGGCTATGCCGATGCTGGTGCTGCGCATCCGGACCAGGCTCTGCTTGCCCAGGACGACCTTGATGCCGTTGCGGGTGTCGAAGCCGGGCTTGCCGGTGGTGACCGGGACGCTCTTGACCTCCTCTCCGTTCTTGTACACCGTGAGCGAGTGCTCGGCGGCGTCCGTGACGGCGACGAGCCGGTCGCCGGTGGTGAGCTGGAGGGGCTTGGAGCTGCCGCCCCGCAGGCGGTCGCCGATGCGTATGCCGTCCAGGGCGCTGTGCACGCGGATGGTGGCGTGGGCCGGCCAGTACTCCTGCGGGCGGTAGTGGAGTTCCTTGTCGTTCACCCAGTACCAGGAGCCGGCGACGGCGGGGCTGGAGTCGACCTTCAGCGCGCCCTCGACGACGGCGCGCTGGGCCGGGTCCTTGATCGGCGCGCTCAGTTCGGCGGTGACCGGCTGGCCCACCCCGTAGGCGCCGGCCTCGGGGCCGAAGGCGACGGTGAGTGTCTTCTTGGCGGTGGGGCTGCCGGTGTCGAAGGTGAGGACCTTGCGGCCGGGGGCGCCGTCCCCGTCCTCGGTGCTCACCCGCAGCGTGTAGTGGGCTCCTGCGGCCAGCGGCACGGTGCTGTGCCATCGGGTGCCGTCGGCGGAGAGTTCGCCCGCCACGTAGCGCCCTGCGGCGTCCCTGGCGGTGACGTCCGTGATCCGGCCGTCACCGTGCTGGGCGGTGACCACCAGGGGTTTGTCGGGGTCGACCTTCTTGCCGTCGCCCGAGGGGCCGTTGAAGGCGATCTGGTCCGCCGCGTCGTACGGGCGGGAGGAGAGCGGGTCGCCGTCCGAACTGCAGGCCGTGGCGCCCGCGCAGAGGGCGGTCACCAGCAGCGTGCAGCCGACGACGAGGCGAGGACGGGGGTGGATGCTCATGGCTTCACGCTAGGAAGCTTCGTCCACCGCGGCGCGCCGGGTGACACGGACGGGTTAACCGGATTGCGGCAAACGCGTGAGCCCGGACCCTCCTGACGGAGCGTCCGGGCTCATCGGTGCGCGGGGCGTGCTACTGGGTGCGGTTCTCACCGCGGTAGTACTCGAACACCCATCCCCACAGGCCGACCACGATGATCGGGGCGGCGAAGTAGATCAGCCACCAGCCGACCGCGATGCTGAGGAAGGCGATGGCGCCGCCGGTCCCCAGCGCGAGCGGCTGCCAGCTGTGCGGGCTGAAGAAGCCCAGCTCGCCCGCGTCGTCCGCGACGTCGGCCTCCTTGTTGTCCTGGGCGCCGGTGTCGACCCGCTTGGCCGTGAAGCCCAGGTAGAAGCCGACCATGATGGACAGGCCGAAGGCGAGGAACAGGGCGGTGGTGCCGGCCGGTTCCTTGGACCAGACGCCGTAGACGACCGCCACGAGGAGGAGGAAGACGCTCAGCCAGATGAACATCCTGCCCTGGATCTTCACTTGCCGGCCTCCTTGCTGCCCGCGATGGCCTTGTCACCGTGGCCGGCGAGCGCGAGCTGCTCCAGCTCGTTGATCTCCGGGTGGTGCAGGTCGAACGCCGGGGATTCGCTGCGGATCCGCGGCAGGGTGAGGAAGTTGTGCCGCGGCGGCGGGCAGGAGGTCGCCCACTCCAGGGAGCGGCCGTAGCCCCACGGGTCGTCGACGCCGACCTGCTTGCCGTACTTGGAGGTCTTCCAGACGTTGTAGAGGAACGGCAGTATCGACGCGCCGAGCACGAACGAGAAGATCGTCGAGACCGTGTTCAGGGCGGTGAACCCGTCGGCCGCCAGGTAGTCGGCGTACCGGCGCGGCATGCCCTCGGCGCCCAGCCAGTGCTGCACCAGGAAGGTGCCGTGGAAGCCGGTGAACAGCGTCCAGAAGGTGATCTTGCCGAGGCGCTCGTCGAGCATCTTGCCGGTCCACTTCGGCCACCAGAAGTGGAAGCCGGCGAACATCGCGAAGACGACGGTGCCGAAGACCACGTAGTGGAAGTGGGCCACCACGAAGTACGAGTCGGAGACGTGGAAGTCCAGCGGCGGGGCCGCCAGGATGACGCCGGTCAGACCACCGAAGATGAAGGTGATCAGGAAGCCGGTCGACCACAGCATCGGGGTCTCGAAACTCAGCGACCCCTTCCACATGGTGCCGATCCAGTTGAAGAACTTCACGCCGGTCGGGACGGCGATGAGGAACGTCATGAAGGAGAAGAACGGCAGGAGCACACCGCCGGTGACGTACATGTGGTGCGCCCACACGGTCACGGACAGACCGGAGATCGCGATGGTCGCCGCGATCAGGCCCATGTAGCCGAACATCGGCTTGCGGCTGAAGACCGGGATGATCTCCGAGATGATGCCGAAGAACGGCAGGGCGATGATGTACACCTCTGGATGGCCGAAGAACCAGAAGAGGTGCTGCCAGAGCAGTGCGCCGCCGTTCGCCGGGTCGAAGACGTGCGCGCCGAACTTGCGGTCCGCCTCCAGGGCGAACAGCGCGGCCGCCAGGACCGGGAAGGCCAGCAGGACCAGGACCGCGGTCAGCAGCACGTTCCACACGAAGATCGGCATGCGGAACATGGTCATGCCGGGGGCGCGCATGCAGATGATCGTGGTGATGAAGTTGACCGAGCCGAGGATGGTGCCGAAGCCGGAGAAGGCCAGGCCCATGATCCACATGTCACCGCCGATGCCCGGCGAGTGCACCACGTCGGACAGCGGCGAGTAGGCGAACCAGCCGAAGTCGGCGGCGCCGTCCGGGGTGAGGAAACCGCCGACCGCGATCAGCGAGCCGAACAGGTACAGCCAGTAGGCGAACATGTTCAGCCGCGGGAACGCGACGTCGGGCGCGCCGATCTGCAGCGGCATGATCCAGTTCGTGAAGCCGGCGAACAGCGGCGTCGCGAACATCAGCAGCATGATCGTGCCGTGCATCGTGAACGCCTGGTTGAACTGCTCGTTCGACATGATCTGCAGTCCGGGGCGGGCCAGTTCGGCGCGCATGAACAGCGCCAGCACACCGCCGATGCAGAAGAACGCGAACGAGGTCGCCAGGTAGAGCGTTCCGATGGTCTTGTGGTCGGTGGTGGTGAGCCACTTGACCACGACGTTGCCCGGCTGCTTGCGCCGGACCGGCAGCTCGTCCTCGTAGTACGGCTTTTCGGCCGCCGAGGGTTCTTGTGGTTCGTTGACGATGCTCACAGGTTGTTCGTCTCCCGGTTCTTCTCGTGGCTCGTCTGCGCGATGCCGGCGGGAACGTAACCGGTCTGCCCCTTCTTCGCGAGGTCCTTGAGGTGCTGCTGGTAACGCTCGGGGGAGACGACCTTCACGTTGAACAGCATCCGGGAGTGGTCGACGCCGCAGAGCTCGGCGCACTTGCCGCGGAAGGTGCCCTCGTGGTCGGGGGTCACCTCGAAGGCGTTGGCGTGGCCCGGGATGACGTCCTGCTTCATCAGGAACGGCAGCACCCAGAAGGAGTGGATGACGTCGCGGGAGGTCAGGACGAAGCGCACCCGCTCGCCCTTGGGCAGCCACAGCGTCGGGCCGGGGTTGCCGGTCTCCGGGTTCTTCGTACTGGGGGTGCCGCAGGTGTAGACGCCGCCGGCGTCGGCCGGGAAGTCCTTGCGGAACCGGTCCGGGATCGCGTTCAGTTCCGGGGCGGTCTTGGCGTCGCCGGTGGAACCCTCGACCTTCTCGACGTAGTTGAAGCACCAGCTCCACTGGAAGGCGACGACGTTGACGGTGACGTCGGGGTTCTTCTTCAGTTCGAGCAGCTTCGACTCGTCCCGGGCGGTGAAGTAGAACAGCACCGAGACGATGAGGATCGGAACGACCGTGTACAGGGCCTCGATGGGGAGGTTGTAACGGGTCTGCGGAGGGACTTCCACCTTGGTGCGGCTGCGCCGGTGGAACATCGCACTCCACAGGATCAGACCCCACACCAGCACGCCGACGGCGAGCGCGGCGGCCCAGGAGCCCTGCCACAGGGAGAGGATCCGGGGAGCCTCCTCCGTGGTGGGGGTGGGCATACCAAGGCGGGGGAAGTCCTTGTATGTGCAACCGGTCGCGGTCGCCAGGACCAGGCCCGCGGTCAGTGCCTGCAGCAGCTTCCGCCGCATCGGGCGCCGCGGCGAGCGGTCGGAGCCGTTGGGACTCACGTAGCGCCTTCCCGAGAGTCTCGCCCGCGCGGTATGGCTGCGGCCTGGCCTTCTCGCTGGTCGGTCGCCGCCCTGCGTCGGGCAGGGGTTTGGATGTTTATGCGGACCAAACCCTAGCCGACGCGTTTTGGGGTCGCGCGGGGAGGGGTGGGACAACGCGCCGCGGGTCATGCCGACGGGTGGGTACGGGGTGCCGGGGGTGCCCGGATCCCGTCCGGAGGTGCGGAGCGCGCAGGTCCGGAACCGGCCGGAACCGTGCGGCCCCGCGGCGTTCTACCGTTGCGCCATGGCCTACTTCGACGCCGCGTCGTCCGCTCCCCTGCATCCCGTCGCCCGTCAGGCGCTGGTGGCCGCCCTGGACGAGGGCTGGGCCGACCCCGGGCGGCTGTACCGGGAGGGCAGGCGGGCCCGACTCCTGCTGGACGCGGCACGGGAGGCGGCGGCGGAGGCGGTGGGGTGCCGCACCGACGAACTGGCGTTCACCTCGTCGGGTACGAGCGCCGTGCACACCGGGATCGCCGGGGCGCTGGCCGGGCGGCGGCGCGTCGGACGCCACCTGATCGTGTCAGCGGTCGAACACTCCTCGGTGCTCCATTCGGCCGAGGCGCACGAGGCGGACGGGGGAACTGTCACCCGGATCGCGGTCGACCGCGCCGGGTCGGTCGCCCCACCGGTGTACACGTCGGCGCTGCGGCCGGACACCGCGCTGGCCTGCCTGCAGTCGGCCAACCACGAGGTGGGCACCGAGCAGCCGGTGGCGGAGGTCGCCGAGGCGTGCCGGCACCGCGGGGTGCCGCTGCTGGTGGACGCGGCGCAGTCGCTGGGCTGGGGTCCGGTGGCGGGCGACTGGTCCCTGCTCACCGCGAGCGCGCACAAGTGGGGCGGCCCGGCCGGGGTGGGGCTGCTCGCCGTGCGCAAGGGCGTCCGCTTCGCGGTCCGCGGTCCGGCGGACGAGCGGGAGTCGGGGCGGGCGCCCGGCTTCGAGAACCTTCCGGCGATCGTGGCGGCGGCGGCCTCGCTGCGGGCGGTGCGGGCGGAGGCCGCCCAGGAGGCCGCCCGGCTGCGGGAACTGACCGAGCGGATCCGGTCGCGGGTGCCGGGACTGGTGCCGGACGTCGAGGTGGTCGGGGACCCGGTGCGCCGGCTGCCCGGCCTGGTCACCTTCTCCTGCCTCTACGTCGACGGGGAGGCGCTGCTGCACGAGCTGGACGGCGCCGGTTTCTCCGTCTCGTCCGGATCGTCCTGCACCAGCAGCACCCTGACGCCGAGCCATGTGCTGCGGGCGATGGGCGTGCTCAGCGAGGGCAACGTACGGGTCTCGCTGCCGCCGGGCACGGCCGGCGAGGACGTGGAGCGCTTCCTGCGGGTGCTGCCCGGCGCGGTGGCGGCGGTGCGGGAGAAACTGGGGGCGCCGGATCCGGGACCCGCGGGCGCGGCGGCCGGCGAGGGGGACGTGCGGACGGTGGACGCGGTGGGCAGGCTGTGCCCGCTTCCGGTGATCGAGCTGGCGAAGGTGATCGGGAAGGTGCCGGTGGGCGGCACGGTCCGGGTCCTCGCCGACGACCCGGCCGCCCGGCTGGACATCCCGGCCTGGTGTGCGATGCGCGGCCAGGAGTACGTGGGCGAGGAGCCGGCCGGCGAGGGCGGGGCGGCGGCGTACCTGGTGCGCCGCCTGCAGTGAGCCGCCCCCGGCCACGGCACCGCGCGGGGTCGGCCGGTCCGCCGGATCGGCCGGTCCACCAGGTCGGCCGGTCCACCAGGTCGGCCGGTCCACCAGGTCGGCCGGTCCACCAGGTCGGCCGGTCCACCAGGTCGGCCGGTCCACCAGGTCGGCCGGTCCACCAGGTCGGCCGGTCCGCCGGGTCGGCCGGTCCGGCGGGTAGGCGGGTCCGGCCGCCTCGGCGACCCGGTCCCGGCCCGCCGGAGCCGGGGTGCCGCGAGCCGGGCGGTGCCGGCCACCGCACGCCCGGGGGCCGCGCCGCGGCCGCGCGCGCCCGGCGGCCGCGGGTGCGTACGGCCCGCGCGTCCGCTCCTCGCGGGGTGGACGCAGGGGCCGGACGCGGACGCGGTCGCGGTCGCGGTCGCGCGCGGCGTTGCGCGGGGCGGAGGCTTCAGGCCAGGTGGGCGCGGACCTCGGCGGCGGCCTCGTCGCCGTACGCCTTGGTGAACCGCTCCATGAAGTGCCCGCGCAGCAGCCGGTACTCCTGGGTGCCCACGGTCTCGATGACCAGCGTGGCGAGCATGCAGCCGACCTGGGCGGCCCGCTCCAGGCCGACGCCCCAGGCCAGGCCGGAGAGGAAGCCGGCCCGGAAGGCGTCGCCGACGCCGGTGGGGTCGGCCTTGCGCTCCTCGTCGGGGGTGCCGACCTCCACGGGGTCCTCACCGGCGCGCTCGATGCGCACCCCGCGCGCGCCGAGGGTGGTGACCCGGTGGCCGACCTTGGACAGGATCTCCTCGTCCGTCCAACCGGTCTTGGTCTCGATGAGGCCCTTCTCGTACTCGTTGGAGAACAGGTACGTCGCGCCGTCGAGCAGGATGCGGATCTCCTCGCCGTCCATCCGCGCGATCTGCTGGGAGAAGTCCGCGGCGAAGGGGATGTTGCGGGAGCGGCACTCCTCGGTGTGGCGGAGCATGGCCTCCGGGTCGTCGGCTCCGATGAGGACCAGTTCCAGGCCGCCGACCCGGTCGGCCACGGTCTTCAGCTCGATCAGGCGGGCCTCGCTCATCGCACCCGTGTAGAAGGAGCCGATCTGGTTGTGGTCGGAGTCCGTGGTGCACACGAAACGGGCGGTGTGCAGGGTCTCCGAGATGCGGACGGAGCCGGTGTCCACACCGTGCCGGTCCAGCCAGGCCCGGTAGTCCCCGAAGTCGGAGCCGGCGGCGCCGACCAGGACCGGCCGGGTGCCGAGCTGCCCCATGCCGAAGGCGATGTTCGCACCGACCCCGCCGCGGCGCACGTCCAGCTGGTCGACCAGGAACGACAGGGAGACCGTGTGGAGCTGGTCGGCGACCAGCTGGTCGGAGAAGCGGCCAGGGAAAGTCATGAGGTGGTCGGTGGCGATGGAGCCGGTGACTGCGATGCGCACGGCTGGACTCTCCTGGGTGGAGGGGGATTGACAGTTCACGCTACCCGGTCGAGGGGATGCCCCCAAGTGAACGAAAGTACCCGATAGTAGGTCTTTCTTCACCGGCGTGACCGTGCATACGGTGCGACCATGACGAACCTCGAACCCCTCACCCCCGCGGGCGCAGCAGTCCGCACCCCGGTCGAGCCCGAGGGCGGCCTGGAGTCGCTGCGGGGCGACTGCGCCCGGATGGTCCCCCACTGGGCCGCGCCCGACCGGGCCGCCGCGCGGCCGGTGCCCCCCGGGCTCATCCACGGAGTGACGGTGCCGGTGCGGTCGGCCCGGCTGCTGGACGCCATGTCGGACTACGGGGACTGACGCGCCCGGAGCCGACTCGGGTGCCACGGCAGGCGCTCCGAGGGGAACCGCGTGCCCCTCTCGCGCGTCCCATCGGCGTCCCCCGGAGGGGACGCGGGACGCGACCCGCACCGGGACCGCTTTGACAAGGCTCGGTCAGTCGCGTCGGGACGGCAGCGCAGTCGAAGGAGCGATGCGGTGAACACCGAGCGACCGGACAACGACGACGCGGCCGCGGAGGCCGGCGACGGGGCCGCCGCGCGGCAGCGGGAGACCGACGGCGGCCGCGACACGGAGCCCCGCACCGAGGCGGACCACGCGGAGGAGCCCCGCACCGAAGCGGATTGCGCGGAGAAGCCCCACACCGAAGCGGACCGGGCGGAGGTGCCCCGGGCGGAGGACGGGGGGTCGCCGGGCGGGCCGGACGCCGGTGGCGCGGACGACCGCCCCGCCCGGCGGCGCTCACCCGCGATCGTCGCCTCGGTCGCCGCGGCCGTGCTGCTGGTCGGCGGCGGCGGCGCCTACCTCGCCGCGCACGCCGCCGGCGGCCCGGCCGGCTCCCCCGGCGGTGCCGGCACGGGCACGGCCACCGGGACCGGCACTCCCCCGCCGCTCGCCCTGGACGGCTACCCGGCGGGCGGTACCCCGGAGACGGCCCCCGGCAACGGCATCGCACCGGGCGAGCCGAACCCGTACGGCACGACCTACCGGGCCACCGGACCGCTCCCCGCGGGCCCCGGCTCGGCACCCGTGTACTGGGCCGACGGCCAGGTGACCCGGGAGCAGGTGGCCCGCCTGGCGAAGGCCCTCGGCATCGACGGCTCACCGGTGGCCGCGGGGGGCACCTGGCAGGTCGGCCGGGGCGCGGACGGCCAGGGCCCGCTGCTCCGGGTGAACCGTGCGGCGCCGGGGGCGTGGACCTTCGCCCGCTACGCGGCGGGCACCGACGACTGCGCCCCGGGCAAGCCGGTCTGCCGCAGCTCCCCCATGAACGCGACCGTGGACCCGGTGAGCGTCGAGGCCGCGAAGAAGGCGGCCGCACCGGTGCTGAAGGCGGTCGGCCAGGACACGGCGAAGGTGGACGCGAGCCAGGTGAGGGGTGCCCGGCGGGTGGTGAACGCCGAGCCGCAGGTGGGCGGCCTGCCCACGCACGGCTGGACCACCGGGGTGGTGGTCGGCGCGCAGGGCGATGTGGTCGGCGGCAGCGGCCGGCTGACGGCTCCGGTCAAGGGCGACACGTATCCGGTGCTCGACGCGCGGCAGGCGCTGGACCTGCTGAACGCGGCGCCCGGCACCGCCGACCGGACGGGTGTCGGCGGCTGCGCCAGCCCCGTTCCGCTGAAGGACCTGCCGGGGTCGCGCTGCGGCGCCTCGACGGCCCTGCCCAAGGCGCCGAAGGAGCACACGCTCACCGTCGAGGACGCGGTGTTCGGGCTCGCGGCGCAGCGAGCGGACGGGCGGCAGGCCCTGGTTCCCTCGTGGCTGTTCACGGTGCGTGAGGCGGGTGCGGCGGACGGCTTCACCGTGGCGTACCCGGCGGTCGACCCCGACTTCCTCACCTCGCCGGCGCCCTCCGGGACGCCGTCGGCACCGCCGAGCCCGCGGCCGACCGGCCCCGGCGACCGGCCGACCGGGTCTCCGACCCGGCGCGACGTCCCGGTGGACGGCTACACGGCGACCGGCAGCGAGCTGACCGTGGCCTTCACCGGCGGGGTGTGCGCCGACTACGCGGTGACGGCGCGGGAGAGCGCGCAGCAGGTGACGGTGAAGGTGACCGCGACGACCCGGCCGGGCGAGGTCTGCATCCTGCTCGCCAAGGTGTTCCACCGGACCGTGCGGCTCGACCAGCCGCTCGGCGGCCGGACGGTGGTCGGATCGGACGGCGCGAAGATCCCGCGGGAGGACACGCAGACCATGCATCCCCTGACTCCGACGCTGCAGCGCTGAGCCCGGCGGGCGACGTGTCGGACGCACGAGGGCGGACCCGTCCCTGGGACGGGTCCGCCCTCGTGCGTGTGCCGGGCCTCCGGCTCAGCTGATCTCAGCTGAAAGAGTCGCCGCAGGCGCAGGAGCCCGTGGCGTTCGGGTTGTCGATCGTGAAGCCCTGCTTCTCGATGGTGTCGACGAAGTCGACGGTGGCACCGCCCAGGTACGGGGCGCTCATCCGGTCGGTGACGACCTTGACCCCGCCGAAGTCCTTCTCCACGTCGCCGTCGAGGGAGCGCTCGTCGAAGAAGAGCTGGTAGCGCAGGCCGGAGCAGCCGCCGGGCTGGACGGCGACGCGCAGCGCCAGGTCGTCACGGCCTTCCTGGTCGAGCAGGGCCTTGACCTTGGCCGCGGCGGCGTCGGTCAGGATGATGCCGTCGGTGACGGTGCTGGTCTCGTCCGATACGGACATCTACATCTCTCCCGGGTTGTACGGAGACTGCTTGCCGACGGGTGCAACCGGCCGGGCCGCGGATTCATTCCGGGCCCCGGACGCTCGTCCTTCGCATCCTCCGGTTCCCTCTTCATGCTCGCACATGCGGTCGGCGGCGGAAAACGTCGCGAAACGCCGGGCCGGACCGGGGGCCGCCGGGATTCACGTCACATCGACACGATGAGGATCGTCAAACTGACGTGAAGCAGGTTATGATAGATAACGTCAATTCGACGAAAAGTAGAAAGGGTGCGTGTCGTGACCACCGCCCACACCCCGGAGCTCGACGTGCAGCCGACTCCGCTCGCCCTGCTGCTGCTCGGCCGCGAGGCCGACCCGAGGAGCGAGCGGGGTGTCGAGTGCCCCGGCGACCTGCCCGCGCCGTCCGACCCCGACCTGGTGGCACGCGCGCGTGCGGCCAAGGAGAAGCTCGGCGACAAGGTCTTCGTGCTCGGCCACCACTACCAGCGCGACGAGGTCATCCAGTTCGCGGACGTCACGGGCGACTCCTTCAAGCTGGCCCGGGACGCGGCGGCCCGCCCGGAGGCCGAGTACATCGTCTTCTGCGGCGTGCACTTCATGGCCGAGTCGGCGGACATCCTCACCTCGGACGACCAGAAGGTGGTCCTGCCCGACCTCGCCGCCGGCTGCTCGATGGCCGACATGGCGACGGCCGAGCAGGTCGCCGAGTGCTGGGACGTGCTCACCGAGGCCGGCGTCGCCGAGCAGGTCGTGCCGGTGTCGTACATGAACTCCTCCGCGGACATCAAGGCCTTCACCGGCAGGCACGGCGGCACGATCTGCACCTCCTCGAACGCCCAGCGGGCCCTGGAGTGGGCCTTCGACCAGGGCGAGAAGGTCCTGTTCCTCCCGGACCAGCACCTCGGCCGCAACACCGCCGTCCGCGACATGGGCATGTCCCTGGACGACTGCGTCGTCTACAACCCGCACAAGCCGAACGGCGGCCTGACCGCGGACGAGTTGCGGGCCGCGAGGATGATCCTGTGGCGCGGCCACTGCTCGGTGCACGGCCGCTTCTCCCTGGACTCGGTGAACGACGTGCGCGCCCGGATCCCCGGGGTGAACGTGCTGGTGCACCCGGAGTGCCGGCACGAGGTCGTGGCCGCGGCGGACCAGGTCGGCTCGACCGAGTACATCATCAGGACCCTTCAGGCCGCTCCGGCCGGCTCCAAGTGGGCCATCGGCACGGAGCTGAACCTGGTCCGCCGCCTGGCGAACCGTTTCGCCCCCGAGGGCAAGGAGATCGTCTTCCTCGACCGGACGGTCTGCTTCTGCTCCACCATGAACCGCATCGACCTCCCCCACCTGGTGTGGGCCCTGGAGTCGCTGGCCGACGGCAAGCTCGTCAACCGGATCGAGGTCGACCGGGAGACGGAGAAGTTCGCCAGGCTGGCACTGGAACGGATGCTGGCGCTGCCGTAGCCGCGGCGGTCTATCGCGGACGCCTCTGCCCGGTCGGGCAGAGGCGTCCGCGATAGACCGGCCAGTGCCGGCCAACCGGCCGTTGGCCGCAGAGCCGGCGGGCCGACTTCGGCCACTCTTTGCGGGCTCAGTACGTCGACGGCGACAGGTCCAGAACCCGGCAGACGGGATCGACCCCGAGGCCCCTTTCACGCAGGTGGTCGATCACCTGCTGGACCTCGTCCGGGGACGGTCGATCTGCTGGGCAAAAGAACACCGAGGCGGCTTTGGGGATCTCGTTCCCCCGCTTCAACTCGACTTTCTCCTTGCGGAGTTGCTTCAGCTCAACGCGCTCGGCGGGCAGTGAGTCGGTCGTCGCCCTCGCTGTCGGCCTCGGCGTGGCGCACCCGGCCGCGCGGGGCCTGCAAATCTCAGTTCAGCTCACACTGCGATCAGTACTGAGCGTTGAGATCCGTGCCCGTGGGGGCTTGCCAGCAGCCGGAGACGACAGTGATCGCGAGAAGCGGGTCCTTCTCGTGCGGGTTGGTCGGGGTGGACACGATGAGCACGGCGTTCACCGAGAAGCGGTCCGTCTTCGCATCTGCCGTGAGGGACAACGACTTGGCCTCGCTGTTGTTAGGGCCGTAGTCGACGATCTCCCAGCCTCTCTTCGGCAGTTCCTCCCGCAACCGTTGGAAGGCCGCCCTCAGGTCGTCCTCGGAGAGGCCGTAGACCGACCAGGGATGCCGCGTCATGTAGAAGCGCTGGGGGTCCTTCCTTTCGCACGTTGAGATGGCGGGACCGCGCTCGGTGACCTTGCCTTTGTGGACCCCGAGCATCTCGTATATTGCGCTGGAGACGCCCTTTGCCTTGTCGCGGGCCGCATCCAGGTCCAACGTGGGATTCTCGGGGGCTGTCTCCGAACCGGATGACTGCGCCGTCGAGGGGGAGTGTCCGTTGTCGTCCACGGTGTTCGAACATCCTGCCGTGAGGAGGGAAAGTAGCACTGCGGCGGCGGCAAGACCGATGTACACCCCTCGGTACCGCTTCCTTACTGGGCTGCGCATCAGCATCACCTTACGGGTAGATCACCTGGTTGTACCGTCCAGTAACTACTGCCCCCTGGTTCCAGAGACTGGCCGAGCCTTTGTCCCAGTAGCCACTGTGGCCACCTGTGTCGACGGCCATGCGATGCGCGCCGAACGCTTCGTCGGACGGCACCGTCTGGATGTAACCGGCGTCGTAGGGCAATCCGTGGAAGGTCTGGACGCCCCACTTGTAGCCGCCGAGGTGGGCGATCCTGCCGCCCAGTGGGACCGGGTCGTCGTGTGCCGCCTCGGCCCATACGTGGTTCTTGCCGACGTCGAGGTCGCTCGCGTCGCCGACCAGCATGCCCGGGCTGCCCGCCACGACGATGTCGTCCGCTGCGAAGTGTCCTGGCGCCTTCGACGCGGCACCCACAGTGGTGGAACCGTAGCTATGGCCGATGACGGTGGTGTGGCTGGCATCCGGGCCCCCCTGGACCGTCTGTAGACCGTCCAGGAAGTCGTTCAGTCCAGGCGCGCCCTCATAGGCCCAATGCTTCTCCATTGCCTCGGGGGCGATGCTCTGCGGGGCGTCGTACCCAATCCACGTTATGGTCGAGGTGGTTTGACTGGGAGACAGTTGGTTGCTGACGTCCCACACCTCCTGCATGCGCTGGATATCACCTTTGGCCCCCGCCAGCTTCGACGTCGTACCCGGCACGTACACCGCCGTGTTGTCTGCCGTGTCCGGGTTGCCGTTGGCCAGGATCACGTGTCCGTTGCCCTTGAGGTCGAATCCGAGCAGGTAGGCCGGAGGCATGTGATCCATGCCCGTCTGGTCCAAGCGGCCATGGACAGCGGTCATGCCCCTGAGCTGGTCCTTGTACTTGTTGCCGCCCATGGCGTTCCACGCCGTCCACTCCGGGTTCGTGATGATCCCGCCTGCGGTGACGATCTGCTTCTCTGGCTCCGGGCCCAACTGGTCGAGGTTGTGCTGGACCCGGGCTCGGGCCTCGTCGAGCACGATCCGATTGGATGAGTCCCGGACCACGCTCGGTATGCCGTCTAGAGCGCCGATCTCGGCCGGATACAGCGTCTGATACTCCTCGCGCTGCTCCTGCGTGAGGCCGTCCCACCACTTCCTGTTGTCAGCCGGGGACTTGCTTTGCGGAATACTGTGCCTGCTCAGGCAGGTGCCGACCGTCTCCTGAACGCCACCCATGTCGTGGGCCTCGTCCAAGAGCATGCCATCGGTCACAGCCAGGCCGTCTGGCGCCTTCAGCTCGCGCAGGATCTTTGCGTATCGGTCGTCGATCTCGTTGGCGCTGTTCACCGCCCGCGAGATGCGTTCGGCGATGTCCTCGGCCTTGCCCATGTTGGGGTCGCCGCGTCCCTCGCCCGTGCCGGGCAGGTATGGGACGGGGGCGCCCGGCGTAGCGACTCCGGTGCCTGGGGCCATCGGAACCGCAGCGCTCCTCGGATACTCGACCGACCCGTCGTCGTTGACCGTGAACCCGAGACCGGCCGCGTCATCGAGGGCCTGCCTCAACTCCGCCTGAGCGGCGGACAGCTCTGAGGCAAGCCCGTTCAGAGTGGTGCGCATGAGACCGCATTCGCCATGTAGGTACTGGTAGTTGCGGCCCAATCGGGTCAGGTCCCGCTCTGCCGCGCTCTGCGCCTCACCCTTCTGCGTGGTGCGGATCGGCGCCGACATCTCCTGGTCGACCCGGATGCGTGCGGCGTCGGCCCGGTTACTGACCTTGCCCCAGCCGTCTGCGGCTTCCTCGTATCCGATGAACTTCGCGTCACGCAGCTGCTGCCATGTGGGCATACTCGCCTCACCGCGCCCAGTCGGGCGTGCTGCCGATCTTGACATCATTGACCTCGCGAGCGACGGCGGGGTCGATCTCGCCGAAGTCGTGGCCGGTCCTGGTGAGCGCGCCTTGCAAGCGGTCGCACTCGTCGCGTACCGAGGCCAGTCGGTTCTCCCAGGTGGGCAGGATCTCGTTCAGCGCGGCGGTGCTGGCGAAGCCGCCGGTGCCACCTTTGAGGCCCTCGTGCGCAGTCTTGAGGTCGGTGAGCCCCGATTTGGTGGTGGTCTGCAACTCCTGGGCCACGCCGGAAGCCTTCAACCATGGCCCCTTTGACGCCACCAGGTCAGGAGCCGATCCTCCGAAGGAGCCGCTCGGTCCTCCGCCTCCCCCGCCCCCCGGATCGGCCAGATGGTCGATCTGCATCCGCTGGGCCGCATCGGCCTTGAGCCGTTCCCACTCGTCCCACGCCATGGGTGTGGTTCTCCCCCTCTTCGCGGTGGCATGTGGTGTGTGCTGTGGTGCGCCAACCTACTGATGCAGTCCCGGGAGCGCCTGAGTATCGGTACTCAAACACTGAGAGGGCACTACGAGCCGCCGCAGCCGGGTGGTGTCGATGTCCGCTGCGCATCGCGCCGCTGCGCTGACACCTTCAAAGGTGATCTAGAGCTCAAGGTGGGGCTGGACTTCGACGGAGCGATGCCGGCGCCTGGCAGGCAGTCGGACGGGGCTCCGCTGTTCCCCCGTGGTTCCCCGCACTGTCCGGCACGGCTTCTCGTCTCGAAGCACAGATCCGGCCCCGTCGGGAGGGCTCTCCGTTCGGGGAGGCCAATTATTCACCAGTGCGAGAGCCTGACCGAACCCCGCACCCCACCGCCCCGTCACCTGGCGCACCACCCTCCGCACCCCGGACGGCGCGGGCAGCAATGAGCGACGGCCGGGTCTCCTCCGAGACCCGGCCGTCGCTCATTGCTGCTCCGTCCGTCAGACGCCCGCCGTCTCCAGCGGGTTCTCCGTCTGCTTGGCCTCCCGTTCCGCGGCCTTCGCCGCCCGCTTCTTCGCGCGGCGCTCCTTGCGGAGCTCCAGCATCGCGTACAGCGTGGGGACCAGGAGCAGGGTCAGCAGCGTCGACGTGACCAGACCGCCGATGACCACCACCGCGAGCGGCTGGGCGATGAAGCCGCCCTCGCCCGTGACGCCGAGGGCCATCGGCAGCAGCGCGAAGATCGTTGCCAGGGCCGTCATCAGGATGGGGCGGAGGCGGTGGCGGCCGCCTTCGATCACGGCCTCGACCACTCCGTGGCCCTGACGCCGGTACTGGTTGATCAGATCGATCAGGACGATCGCGTTCGTCACCACGATGCCGATCAGCATCAGCATGCCGATCATCGCCGGGACGCCCATCGGGGTGCCCGTGGCGATCAGCAGTCCGAGCGCGCCGGTCGCCGCGAACGGGATGGAGACCAGCAGGATCAGCGGCTGGGCCAGCGAGCGGAACGTCGCGACCAGGAGCAGGAAGACGATCGCGATGGCCGCCAGCATGGCCAGAGCGAGGTTCTTGAACGCGTCGTTCTGGTCGGAGGTGACACCGCCGATCTCGGCCGTGGCACCCGCCGGGAGCTTCAGGGCGTCCAGCTTCTTCGTCAGGTCCGCGCTCACCGCGCCGGTGTTGTCGCCGGTCGGCTTGGCGGTGATGGTCGCCGCGCGCCGACCGTCGATACGGGTCAGGGAGACCGGGCTGTCGACCAGGCGCACGTCGGCGATGTCGCTCAGCTTCACCGCGCCCAGCCGCAGGTCGCGCAGCTGCTGGAGCGTCTGCGCGGGGTGCGCGGGCCGGAGGACGACGTCCCGCTCGGTGTCGTCCAGGACCGCCTTCGCGGTCGGGGTGCCGCGGACCGCCTGGGCGACGGCCGCGCCGAGGGTCTGCTCGGTGAAGCCGGCCGCGGCGGCCCGGTCGTTGGCCGTGACCGAGATGCGGGGCACGCTCTGCGACAGGTCGCTGGTGACGTCGGTGACGTCGTCCAGGGTCGCGACCGTGTCGCGGACCCGGTCCGCGGCCTTGCGCAGTGCGTCCGCGTCGGCGGCCTTGACCACGACCTTCAGGTCCTGGCTGCCGAAGCCGTCGCCGGCCGCGATCGTGGTCGTGCCGATGCCCTTGAGGCCCGCGAGGCCCTTCTCGATGCGGTGCTGGACGTCCTCGTACGTCGCGGAGTCCTTGAGCATCACCTGGTACGACGCCTGGTTGCCGTCGGTGGCGCCGCCGAAGGCGGCCATGAAGCCGGAGGAGCCGATGGTGACCTGGTAGTCCCTGACGCCCTCGGTGCGTGCGAGCAGCTTCTCGACCTTCCGGGCCTGCACGTCGGTGGCCGCCAGGCTGGTGCCGGGTTCCAGTTCCTGCTTGACGGTGAGGACCTGCTGGTCGCCCGGGTCGAAGAAGTTCGTCTTCAGCAGCGGGGCCATGCCGAAGGTGCCGGCGAGCACGGCGGCCGCGATCAGGACGCTGGTGAGGCGGCGGCGGGTCGCGAAGCGCAGCACGGGGACGTAGAAGCGCTGGAGCCGGCTCCTGGCCTCCTTCTCCTCGGCCTGCCGGCGCGTCTCCGCGGCGCTCTCCGGGGTGGACTTCGGCGCGCGCAGGAACCAGTACGACAGCACCGGGACCACGGTCAGGGACACCAGCAGCGAGGCCAGCAGGGCGGCCGTCACGGTGATGCTGAACGGCCCGAACAGGGCGCCGACCATACCGCCGACCAGGCCGATCGGCAGGAAGACGGCGACCGTGGTGAGGGTGGAGGACGTCACCGCGCCCGCTACCTCGCGGACGGCGTTCAGGATGGCGGCGTGGCGTTCCTCGCCGTATCCGAGGTGGCGTTTGATGTTCTCCAGGACCACGATCGAGTCGTCGACGACGCGGCCGATGGCGATGGTCAGCGCGCCCAGCGTGAGCATGTTCAGGGACAGGTCGCGGGTCCACAGCACGATCAGCGCCAGGACGACCGACAGCGGGATCGAGACGGCCGTGACCAGCGTGGAGCGGACGGACGCCAGGAAGACCAGGATCACCAGCACCGCGAAGAGCAGGCCGAGCGCGCCCTCGGTGGTCAGGCCGGAGATGGACTTGGACACCGCCGGGCCCTGGTCGCTGACGACCGTGATCTTCGCGCCGGAGCCGAGGCTCGCACGCAGGGCGGGCAGCTTGTCCTGGACCGCGTCCGAGATGGCGACCGCGCTGCCGTCGTGGTCCATGGTGACCATGACGGCGAGGCTGGGCTTACCGTCGGTGCGGGTGATGGAGTCGGCCGGGGCCTCCTGCTGCGCCACGGCGGCCACGTTGCCGAGCCGGACCGGCTTCTTCGCCGCGGGTCCCTGGCCGGTGACCATCAGGTCCCGGAGCTGCTCGAGCGAGGTGTAGCCGCCGCCGACCCGGACGGTGCGGTTGGCGCCGCCCTCGTCGAAGGAGCCGGCCGGGACGGTCACGCCGCCCGCCTGCAGGGCGCGGGCGAGGTCCTGGGGCGTCAGGCCGGCCTCGGCCAGCTTCGCGTCGTCGGGGGTGACGGTGACCTGGAGGTCGCGCACGCCGTTGACCGTGACCTGGCCGACGCCGTCGATGTCCTTCAGCGCCGGTACGACCGTGCTGTCGAGCTGGTCGGCGAGGGCCTGCTGGTCCTTGCCGGAGGTGACGGACAGCACCACGGTCGGTATGTCGTCGGTCGAACCGGCCACGACCTGCGGGTCCACGGCGTCCGGCAACTGCGCGCGGGCACGGCTCACGGCCTGCTGGACGTCGGCGACGATCTGCTGGGTGTTGTTGCCGTAGTCGAAGGAGGCCATGATCACGGCGCTGCCCTCGTTCGCCGTGGAGGTGACGCCGGTGATGCCGTCGACGGCGTCGAGGCGGTTCTCGATCGGCTCGACGACCTGCTTCTCGACGACGTCGGGGGACGCGCCCCGGTAGGGCGCCACCACCGAGACGACGGGCAGTTCGATGGTCGGCAGCAGCTGCTGTTTGAGCTGCGGGATCGCGATCGCGCCGAACGCCAGCGCGACGATCGACACCAGGCCTATCAGGGCCCGTTGCGCGAGGCTGAATCGGGACAGCCAGGACATGGTCGGGGTCTTCCTTCGGTGAGCGGCAACAGGGCTCCTCCACCCTGTTGCATCGCCGCGCCCGGTTCTGTAGCCCCCAGGTCCATTTCCTTACGCGGCGCCTACTCCCGGCGCAGTACGCGCGGCTCGGGGACGCTCCACCCGCGGACGTAGCGGGCGGACGCCGGGGCGGTGCTGTGCCACGATCGTGGGAACGGTCCCCGACCCCGTGGTCCTGGAAGTGACTTCCACGAAGCCCCGGACCGGCCGTGAAGCCAAGCGCCGCTGCTACGCCCGCTCGGGAATCCCCCTGTACCTGCTCGTGGACCGGGACGCCGCCTCGATCACGCTGCTCAGCGACCCGAGAAACGACGACTACCGGCAGAGTTGCACGCTCCCGTTCGGCAAACCCCTCGCCCTCCCGGAACCGTTCGCCTTCGATCTCGACACCACGGACTTCCTCTGAGCCCGGCGCCGGGCACCCGGGCTGTACGGGGTCACTCCCCCCTCGGCCGCACCAGACCCGACTCGTAGGCGATCACGACCAGTTGTGCCCGGTCCCGCGCGCCCAGCTTCGCCATGGCCCGGTTGACGTGCGTCTTCACCGTGAGCGGGCTGACCTCCAGGCGTTCGGCGATCTGGTCGTTGGAGTGGCCGCCGGCCACCTGCACCAGCACCTCGCGCTCCCGGACGGTGAGCGCGGCCAGGCGGGCGGAGCGGGCCGGGTCGCGGTCGCCGTCCGGGCCGTGGCCCTGGGCGAGGAAGCGGGCGATCAGGCCCTTGGTGGCGGCCGGGGAGAGCAGGGCCTCGCCGCCCGCCGCGACCCGGATGGCGTTCAGCAGCTCGTCCGGTTCGCTGCCCTTGCCGAGGAAGCCGGAGGCTCCGGCCCGCAGGGACTGCACCACGTAGTCGTCGACCTCGAACGTGGTCAGGATGACCACCTTCACGTGTGCGAGGGAGGGGTCGGCGCTGATCATGCGGGTCGCGGCGAGGCCGTCGGTGCCGGGCATCCGGATGTCCATCAGGACGACGTCGGCGCGCTGCTCCGCGGCCAGCCGGACCGCCTCCGCTCCGTCGGAGGCCTCGCCGACCACCTCCATGTCGGGCTCCGAGTCGACCAGTACCCGGAAGGCGCTGCGCAGCAGGGCCTGGTCGTCGGCGAGCAGGACACGGATCGTCGTCATCGGGCCTGTCCTTCGTGCACGGCGGGTGGGCGGTTCTCGAGCGGAAGGATCGCATGCACCCGGAATCCGCCTCCGTAGCGGGGACCGGTGGTGAGCGTGCCGCGGAGTGCGGTGACCCGCTCCCGCATGCCGAGCAGGCCGTGGCCGCCGCCGCTCTCCGGCTGCCCGGCGGCGGCCGGGTCGTCGGGGCGGCCGTCGTCGAGGACCGTGATCTCGACGTGCGGCCCGACGCGTACGACGCTGACCTCGGCTCGCGCCTCGGGGCCCGCGTGCTTGTGCACGTTGGTCAGCGCCTCCTGGACGACGCGGTAGGCGGCCAGGTCGACGGCGGCGGGCAGGGTGGTGCCCTGGTCGGTGCGGGCGACCTCCACCCGGAGGCCGGCGGTGCGGAAGGTGGCCACCAGTTCGGCGAGCAGGTGCAGGCCGGGGGCGGGTTCGGTGGGGGCCTCGGGGTCGCCGGTCTGGCGGAGCAGGCCGACGGTGGCGCGCAGTTCGTTCAGGGCGGAGCGGCTGGCCTCCCGGACGTGTGCCAGCGCCTCCTTGGCCTGGTCGGGCCGCTTGTCCATGACGTGTGCCACCACTCCGGCCTGCACGTTGACCAGGGCGATGTGGTGGGCGACCACGTCGTGCAGGTCGCGGGCGATGCGCAGCCGCTCCTCGGCGACCCGGCGGCGGGCCTCCTCCTCCCGGGTGCGCTCGGCCCGCTCGGCCCGCTCGCGGATGGCGCGGACGTAGGCGCGGCGGCTGCGGACGGCGTCGCCGGCGGCCGCCGCCATGCCGGTCCAGGCGAAGATGCCGAGGTTCTCCTGGGCGTACCAGGGCAGTGGGCCGCCCAGCATCGCGGCGCCGGTCAGCACGGCCATGGTGAGCAGGCCGACCCGCCAGGTGGTGGGCCGGTCGGTGGTGGAGGCGACCGTGTAGAGGGCGATGACGGCGGACATCGCGACCGGGGCGCGGGGGTCGCCGGTGACGCACTCGATCAGCGAGACGGTGCCGGTGACGGCGAGGACGCGCAGCGGGGAGCGGCGGCGCAGGACGAGCGCGGCGGCGCCGACCGCCATCAGCAGCAGGCTGAGCGGGTCGGGGGTGCGCAGGCCCCAGGAGACGCCGTTCTCGCCGTGCGGATCGACGAAGGATCCGGCGACCATGCAGGCGAGCACGCCGGCGGCGAGTCCCGCGTCCAGTGCCAGCGGATGCGCTCGGAGCCGGCAGCGGGTGCGTTCCAGGGTGCTCACGGCTGAGTACGGTACGGGTTCCGGCCGACGGGCGGGGAACGGCGGTGCCGCACCCCCGGCCGGTCAGCCCGGGATGAGTCCGTCGTCGCTGAGGAGTGCCCGGACGTCCTCAAGGGTGGCGTCCGGGGCGGGGAGGATGAGCGCCGACGGTTCGAGCGAGTCGTCGGGAAGCGGCTCCCCCAGCTCCCGCACCTTGGACAGGAGGGCGTGCAGGGTGCGGCGGAAGCCGGGGCCGTCGCCGCTCTCCATCTCCCTCAGGAGTTCGTCGTCGAGCTTGTCCAGCTCGGCGAGGTGGCTGTCGGCCAGCGCGACCTGGCCCTCTCCCATGATCCGTACGATCATGCCGCCCATCTCGGCCTCCTCGGTGGGCCCGCCGTGACTCTGCGTCGGGACCGTCCCGGGCCCGTGCCGGGACGGTCCGCTGCTCGTCGTGCTCGTGGTGCCCGTCGAGCCGGTCCGCCGTGCCGGCGGGCCCGGGTGCTGCCCGTCGGACTACTGCTTGTCGAAGCGGGGGGTGTCCTGCGTCTGCTGCTGGGGCTGCTGCTCACCCGTGCCGCCCTCGATGGCCTGCCGGTCCGCGGACGGGCCGCCGGCCAGTTCGGCCTTCATGCGCTGCAGCTCCAGCTCTACATCCGTACCACCGGAGAGCTGGTCCAGCTCGGCCTGGATGTCGTCCTTGCGGGTGCCGGAGGGGTCGTCCAGGGCACCGGAGGCGAGCAGCTCGTCGATGGCGCCGGCGCGGGCCTGGAGCTGGGCGGTCTTGTCCTCGGCGCGCTGGATGGCCAGCCCGACGTCGCCCATCTCCTCGGAGATGCCGGTGAAGGCCTCGCCGATGCGGGTCTGGGCCTGGGCCGCCGTGTAGGTCGCCTTGATCGTCTCCTTCCTGGTGCGGAAGGCGTCGACCTTGGCCTGGAGCCGCTGGGCCGCCAGGGTGAGTTTCTCCTCCTCGCCCTGCAGCGTGGCGTGCTGCGTCTCCAGGTCGGTGACCTGCTGCTGCAGCGCGGACTTGCGGGACAGCGCCTCGCGGGCCAGGTCCTCGCGGCCCAGCGCGAGCGCCTTGCGGCCCTGGTCCTCCAGCTTGGTGGACTGCTGCTGCAACTGGTTGAGCTGCAGTTCCAGGCGCTTGCGGGAGGTGGCCACGTCCGCAACGCCGCGGCGGACCTTCTGCAGCAGCTCCAGCTGCTTCTGGTACGAGTAGTCGAGGGTCTCGCGCGGGTCCTCGGCCCGGTCCAGGGCCTTGTTCGCCTTCGCGCGGAAGATCATCCCCATACGCTTCATGACACCGCTCATGGGCTTCGCGCGCCCCCTTCTGACGGACTCCAGCTCAAGCTCTGCGACAGAACCCACAGTACGGGCCCTGCATCCATTACCGCACCGTCCGGGGACGGATGTGCTCATCCCCTGGGACGACTGAGGCCGGCCGGGCCTCCGGCGTAGGGAGTAGGTGGGTGTTCGGGGTTGTCTGTCCCCAGTAGAGACGACCGGCGTTGCCGGATCGTTCCCCGCGGGGCTGTGGTCCATGCCCGCGAAGCGCTTACCCTTGGGTTTTGTGTTCCGTAGCCGTGCCAAGGAAGAGAAGGCCGTCGCCGATCGGGCGGGCGTGACCGACTCCAAGCAGACCCGTGACCCGCAGGCCCCCAAGGGCCGGCCCACACCCAAGCGGAGTGAGGCCCGGACCCAGCGCCGCAGCGTGGCCCAGACGCCGACCACGCGCAAGGACGCCGCCAAGCGGCAGCGCGAGGACCGCCGTCAGGCCATGGCGCGCCAGCGCGAGGCGCTGGCCAGCGGCGACGAGCGCTACCTGCCCGCCCGTGACAAGGGTCCGGTCCGCAGGTTCGCGCGCGGATACATCGACTCCCGGTTCAACATCGCGGAGTTCTTCCTGCCGATGGCCGTGGTCATCCTGGTGCTGAGCATGGTGCGGGTGGGCTCGCTGCAGAGCATCGCGCTGCTGCTGTGGCTGCTGGTGATCGTGCTGATCGTGCTCGACTCGGCCGTCAGCGGCTTCCGGCTGCGCGGGCAGCTCAAGGAGCGCTTCCCCGACCAGAACAGGCGGGGTGCGGTGGCCTACGCCCTGATGCGGTCCCTCCAGATGCGCCGGCTCCGGCTGCCCAAGCCGCAGGTCAAGCGCGGAGAGCGGCCCTGAGCACGACGACGTTCCCGGGGGACGCGGCCGGCGCGTGGCTGCACGGGCCGGAAGGGCTGTGCGACGTCGTACGGCAGGAGCTGGTGGCGCGCCAGCTCGACGAGCAGCTGGCCGGGCGGTTCCCGGTCGGCCGGCGGCTGCGGGTGCTCGACGTGGGGATGGGGCGGGGCGCCCAGGCGCTGCGGCTGGCCCGGGCCGGGCACCAGGTGACCGGTCTGGAGCGGGACGCGCCGATGGTCGCCGCGGCCCGGGAGGCACTGGCCGGGGAGCCGGAGGGCATCCGGGAGCGGATGCGGATCATCGAGGGTGACGGCCGGGACACCGGCGTGCACTTCCTGCCCGGCGGCTTCGACGTGGTGCTCTGCCACGGCGTACTGATGTACGTGGAGGAGCCCGACGCCCTGGTGGCGGGGCTGGCGCGGATGCTCGCCCCGGGCGGTCTGCTGTCGCTGCTGGTGCGCAACGGCGACGCGCCGGCGATGCACCCCGGCCTCCGCGGGGACTGGGCGGGGGCGCTGGCCGCCTTCGACAGCGTCTCCTGCGTGCCCCGCTCGCGAGCGGACTCCGGTGAGCGCACGCCGGCCCGGCCCGCCCCGGACGTCCGGGGCGACCGCCTGGCCGCGCTGACGGCGACGCTCGCCGGGATCGGGGCGCCGCTGCACGCCTGGTACGGGGTGCGGGTGTTCACCGACACCGCCGCCGACCGGGTGGAGCCGGTCGCCGACGTGGGGACGCTGCTGGCGGTGGAGGAGCGGGCCGGGCGCACGGATCCGTACCGGGGTGTGGCGGCGCTGCTGCATCTGTGCGGGGTGCGCGGCTGAGGTCCGGTGGCGGGCGGCGGGGGTCGCCGTTCACCGGATCGGGTGTGCGGCCGGGAACCGGTTCGCGCCGGCGGAGGGGCCGCTGATCACCGCACGGGCCCGCGACCGCCGTTCACCCTGTCGGGTGCAAGGCCCGGGTCAGGTCCTCCGGCTGCGCGGCCGTCGCCGAGCGGATCGGCGGCGCGGTCTCCTGCCGGGTACCGGGTACGGGGCCGCGCGGAGGTGCGGCGGGAGCGGCGCACGCGGGGTGACCGGGTGGCCGCTCGGCCGGGTGGCCGGGCCGGTGCGCCGGCCCGAGACTCGGGCCCATGGACGCTTCCCTCACCCCCGCGCGTCTCCGGTGCGCCCTCGCCGCCGCGGCCGCCTGCTGTCTCGTCCTCGTCGCCGGATGCTCGGGCCGGGACGCCTCCGGCTCGGGCTCCTCCCGGAGCGAGGCGGCGACCGCTCGGGCCGCACGGCCCGCGGCCGTGTCCCAGGCGACGGACCTGCAGTCCGACTACCAGCGGGTGATCAAGGAGGTCCTGCCGTCGGTCGTGCAGATCCGCGCCGGCGACTCCCTGGGCTCCGGGGTGGTGTACGACGACAAGGGCCACATCGTCACCAACGCGCACGTGGTGGGCAACGCCAAGAACTTCGGCGTGACCGTCGCCAACAGCGAGGCCGCGCTCAACGCCCGGCTCGTCTCGTCCTATCCGGACCAGGACCTGGCCGTGGTGAAGCTGGACAGCACTCCCGACGGCCTGAAACCGGCCGCCTTCGGCGACTCCGCCAAGGTGGAGGTGGGCCAGATCGTGCTGGCCATGGGGTCGCCGCTCGGGCTGTCGTCCAGCGTGACCCAGGGCATCGTCTCGGCGACCGGGCGGACGGTCACCGAAGGCCGGTCGGACGGCGGAACCGGCGCCACCATCGGGAACATGGTCCAGACGTCCGCGGCCATCAACCCCGGCAACAGCGGGGGCGCGCTGGTCGACCTGGACGGCCGGGTGATCGGCATCCCGACGCTCGCCGCCCTCGACCCCGACCTGGGCAACGGCGCGGCCCCGGGCATCGGTTTCGCGATCCCCGCCTCGACGGTGAAGACCATCGCCGGTCAGATCGTCGACAAGGGCCGGGTCACCGACTCGGGCCGGGCTGCGCTCGGCATCACCGGGCGCACGGTCGTCGACTCGTCCTTCGAGCCCGCCGGGGTGGCCGTGGTCGAGGTGGAGTCCGGTGGCGCGGCCGACCGGGCGGGACTGCGGGCCGGGGACGTCATCGTCAGACTGGGTGACGCCGACATCACCACGATCACCTCGCTGGCGGAGGCGCTGGCCGGGGACGAGCCCGGGCAGCAGACCACGGTGTCCTACACCCGCAACGGGAGCCGGCGGACGGCGAAGGTGACGCTGGGCGAGCGGTGAGGTGGCGGGGCGCGGCCGGAGTGCGGTCCGGTGGGACCCCGCCCACCGGTCGCACCCCCGCCGCTCACGCCCCCAGCCGTCACGCCCCCGGTCATCGCACCCCGGACGGTCACGCCCCCCGGTGGTCACGCCCCCGGCCGCGTCACCCGCGCGGCCGCCTCAGTCCTGCTCGGCGTCCGCGTGCAGGCTCATCGGCCCGTAGACCTCCGTGGCGTCCTCGAACAGCCGCACCTGGTCCACGCCGCCCTCCAGCAGCGCCTTCCACTGCTCCCCGACCCAGGACTCGGCGTCGCCCTGCGTGGTGAACTCCTCGGGCTGCACCGCGGGCGGCACCTCCGTCCCGTCGGACTTCTCGAACCGCCACGTCCATGCCGCCATGTACGCCTCCCTGTGTGAGCACCGGCAGAGCAGCGGCCGGATCCCGGTCCGGCTGCTGCCCGCAGCCTAGTCGGATGCGCAAGGCCTGCGGCGACAGGTGAAAATCGGGGCGTGGAACTGACTCTGCTCGGCACCGGTGCCCCCGCGGGACTGCCCCGCCCCGACTGTCCCTGCGCCGCGTGCGCGTCCGCCGTGGGCGCGGGTGCGCGGGCGGCGACCTCGGTCCTCGTGGACGGTGCGCTGCTGCTGGACCTGACGCCGGGCGCGGCGTTCGCGGCGGCGCGGGCGGGACGGTCCCTCGGCGGGGTGCGGCAGGTGCTGCTGACGCACCCGCACCACGGGCCGGCGGTGGAGGTGCCCGCCGGCCTGCCGCAGCCGGGCCGGGTGCCGGACGGGCGGGAGCTGGCGCTGCTCACGGGCCACCGGGTGCGGGCGGTGGCGGTGGACGCGCCGGGCACGGGGTACGCGGTGACCGGGCCGGACGGGCGGCGGCTGCTCTACCTCCCGCCGGGGGGTGCACCCGCCGGTCTGGCGGAGGACACCGCGGTGGCGTACGACCTGGTCCTCGCGGACGTCGTACGGCGGCCGGACGCGCTGGCCGCGCTGCGCGCGGCGGGTGCGGTGGGGCCGACCACCGACGTGGTCGCGGTGCATCTGGGCCACGAGGTGCCGCCGGGGCCCGAGTCGGTGCGGCGACTGGCCGCGGCGGGCGCGCGTGCCGTACCGGACGGGGCCGCGCTCGCGGTCGGCGGGTACGAGGAGGTGCCGGACGTGCCGCGGCGGACGCTGGTGCTGGGCGGGGCGCGGTCGGGCAAGTCGGTGGAGGCGGAGCGGCGGCTGGAGTCCTTTCCCGGCGTGCTGTACGCGGCGACCGGCGGCACCCGGGGCGGGGACGGCGAGTGGGCGGGACGGGTGGCCGCACACCGGGAGCGACGGCCCGCGTCGTGGCGCACGGTGGAGACGTGCGATCTGGTGCCGCTGCTGACGGACGAGGGGCCGCCGCTGCTGGTCGACTGCCTGTCGTTGTGGCTGACCGACGCGATGGACTCCGTCGGCGCCTGGGACGACGCCCAGTGGGCGGACGGGGGCGAGCGGGCCCTGCGGGAGCGGGTGGCGGAGCTGGCGTCGGCGGTGCGCGGAACGCGGCGGACGGTGGTGGCCGTCTCCAACGAGGTGGGGTCGGGGATCGTGCCGGCGACGGCGTCGGGGCGGCGGTACCGGGACGAGCTGGGCCGGCTGAACGCGGCGTTCGCGGGCGAGTGCGAGCAGGTGGTGCTGGTGGTGGCGGGCCAGGCCCTGGTGCTGCGGGGCGGCTGAGGATCCCGGCGGCGCGCGCTACGGCGCGTCGGGCGGCGCGGGCGCCGGCTGCCGCGGCCCGCCCTTCCGGGCGAGGACGCGGTACCTGTTCGCGAAGCGGGTGCGGCGGAGCAGCGGCGACAGGGTGCGGTCCACCGCCGCGGCCGTCGCGACCACGGGGCCGGCCAGGGGGCGGGGGACGCGGCGGGCGGTGGCCAGCCGGGCCGCCGCCGTCAGGTCGTGCGGGAGGTGGGCCGCCCGCCGGTCCGCCGCCACGACCGTGCAGCCGAGGGACTCGAGTTCGGTGCGGAGGTTCGCCGGCGGCAGCAGTTGGAGGTGGTGCGGCTGGCCGTGGGCGTGCCACCACTTGCCGAGCAGGGCCGCGAAGGCGCTGCCGGGGTCGGGAAGTTCGATGAGGAGGTGGCCGCCGGGGCGCAGCGCGGCCAGCGCGGCGCGCAGTTCCGCCCGGGGGTCCGGGGTGTGCTCCAGGTGGCCGAGGATGCTGACCACGTCGTAGCGGGCGCGCAGGCGGGCCGCGAGCTCCGGCGAGGCCAGGTGTCCGACGTGCGCCTCCTCCACACGGGCGGCCTCGCGGGCCCGCACCACCCGGGGCGTCGGGTCGGTCCCGTCGAACGCGGTGTAGGGGAAGAGGGCCTTCGCGGTCTCCGGGAAGCGCGCGTCCCCGGTGCCCACGTCGAGCCAGCTCTCCGGCTCGGGACAGCGGCTCAGCACGGCACGGGCGGCACCGCGGTGCAGGCTGCGCAGGGCTCCGGGCGCGCCGACGGGGCCCGGCGGGGCGTACAGGGCGAGGCCCTCGGGGGTGAGGCGGGGGTTCTGGAAGGCGTGTGCGCAGTCCCGGCACTCGTCGACGGTGAAGTTGCCCGGCCCGCCGTGGCGCAGGTCGCCGGCGCGGAGTCGGACACGGAGCCGGGCCGAGCCGCACCAGGGGCAGTCCTCGCGACGCGGCTCGTGGATGGGCCTGGGTGCGGCGGACATGGGCGGCTCCCGGTGGGGCGGTGGGCGGGGCTGCCGGGGCGGGACCCACAGGAGGTGATTCCCGGCAAAACGGAACGTATGGGATACCGGTGCCGGGTGCAACGACGTCGCCGCCGCGTGGTGGCGATGTGGCGCGGAGCCGTTCGCCCGGTGGCGGTACTGTTCGCCGAATGAGCTCGCTGAATCTCGACGACTTCACCGATCTGATCGAGCGCCCGGACGGCGGGATGCGCCGGGACGCGGAGGCGCGCCGGGAGCGACAGGTCGTGCCGCCCGGATCGCTGGGGCGCCTCGACGAACTGGGTGAGTGGCTGGCCGCCGCGCAGGGCGCGGTGCCGGTGCGGCCGATCGAGCAGCCGAGGGTGGTGCTGTTCGCCGCCGACCACGGGATCGCCGCGCTGGGAGTGTCGGCGCGGCCCGCGGGCACCGCTTCGGAGCTGGTCCGGGAGGTCCTGGAGGGCGGACGGCCGGTGTCCGTGCTGGCGCGCCGGCTCGGCGTGCCGGTGCGGGTGGTCGACATGGGGCTGGACTGCGAGGCGGACTCGCTGCCCGCGGACGTGGTGCGCCACCGGGTGCGGCGCGGCAGCGGCCGGATCGACGTGGAGGACGCGCTGACCGCCGAGGAGGCGGAGGCCGCCTTCCGGGCCGGGGTCGCGGTGGCCGACGAGGAGGCCGACTCCGGCACCGACCTGGTGGTGCTGGGCGACCTCAGCGTCGGGGGCACCACGGTGGCCGGCGTGCTGGTGGCGGCGCTGTGCGGGACGGACGCCTCCGTGGTCACCGGCCGGGGAGGGCTGGCCATCGACGATCTGGCCTGGATGCGCAAGTGCGCCGCGATCCGGGACGCACTGCGCCGGGCGCGGCCGGTGCTCGGGGACCAGTTGGGGCTGCTGGCCGCGGTCGGTGGGGCCGACCTCGCGGCGATGACCGGCTTCCTGCTCCAGGCCGCGGTCCGCAAGCTGCCGGTGATCCTGGACGGAGTGGTCGGATCGGCCTGCGCGCTGCTGGCGCAGCGGGTCGCGTTCCGGGCGCCGGACTGGTGGCTGGCCGGGCACTCCGGCGGGGAGCCGGGGCAGGCCAAGGCGCTGGACCGGATGGCCCTGGAGCCGCTGCTGGAGCAGGGCGTCACGGTGGGCGAGGGCACCGGGGCGCTGCTGGCGCTGCCGCTGGTGCAGGCCGCGGCGGCGCTGGCGGCGGAACTGCCGGAGCGGCCGGAGGCGGAACCGGACGTGGAGAGCCCGGAGCAGGCACCGCACGCCGAGGCGGGGAGCGCCGTGGCGGGGGACGCCGCCGCGGAGAGCACCGCGGCGAAGACGGCGGACTAGGAGCCGCGCCCCCCGGCCGGGCGGTTCCCGCGGTCGCGGTGCCGTGCGGGCCGGACCGGGCGGGGTGACGTCAGCGGCGGTCGACGGCGCGCGGCGGCGAAGCCGGGTCGGGCTTGCCGCCGAGCCACTCCTGGAAGGCCCGGCTGGGCCCCGACCACCGCCGGTCGTGCCGGTAGGCGCGCAGGATGGCCCGGGCCCGGGCCCGCGGACGCCGCCGGTAGAAGCGGCGGGCCCAGGGCGAGCCCGGGCGGGCCAGGCGTACCGCGCCGACCACGCCGAGCAGCGGCACGATCACGCTGAAGATCGCCATCCGGGGCTTGCCCTTGGCCAGGACGGCCAGCGAGAACAGGAAGTTGATCGCCACGGTGGCGATCACGTCGGCGCGGTTCTGCAGTTCGTCCTCGCTCACGCCGTTCACCCCGAACGGCGCGAAGCCGGCGAGGACGAGGCCGACCAGCGCGGCGGTGACCACGACGACCTCGACGCTCTGCCGGCCGGCCTCCGTCCAGTAGACGTCGTCGAGGTGCAGGATCAGCGCGAACTCGTCCAGCACCAGCCCGACCCCGACCCCGAAGATCACCGCGCTCAGGTACGAGCCGAAGCCGTGCCGCCCGCCGGCGACCGCGCCGAAGCCGCCGATGACGGTCAGCACGACGCCGGGGACGACGTGGTGGATGTGCAGGCCGCCCGCACTGACGTTGCCGAAGGGTCCCCTGCCGGCGCGGATCAGCCGGGTGATGAGCCGGGTGATCAGGAAGGTGGCGACGAAGGCGGTGAGCGCGAGGAGCAGCGGAAGCTTGCCCGGCTCGATGATGTTGCGCTGCAACCATTGCCCCATATACGCAATATACGAACTCTGCCGACGGCTGCCCGCCCCGCCTCACCGGCCACCGGGTAGCCTGCGCCGGTGTCCACGCCTCCCGCCACCACCGGCCTCCGCTTCGCCTTCGGCACGCTGACCGTGCTGCCCGTGCGGGTCCACCGCTGGGATCGCGGGGCCGCCCGCGACGGTATGACGTGCGCCCCGCTCGCCGGCCTCGTCGTCGGCGCGGCCGCCGCGCTGCTCGGCGTGGTGCTGCTGCTCCTCGGCGCGGGCCCGCTGCTCGCCGCCGTCGCCACGGCCGCCGTGCCCGCCGCACTCACCCGGGGCCTGCACCTCGACGGGCTGGCCGACACGGCGGACGGGCTGGGCAGCGGCAAACCCGCCGAGGACGCCCTGCGGATCATGAAGCAGTCGGACATCGGACCGTTCGGGGTACTCACCCTCGTCCTCGTGCTGCTCGCCCAGGTGGCCGCGCTGGCCGCGGCCTACGGCGACTCCTGGGCGCGGGGTGCGCTCGCCGCGGTCGTCTCGGCCACCGTCGCCCGCCTGGCGCTCACCCTGGCCGCCCGCACCGGGGTGCCGGCCGCCCGGCCCGAGGGGCTGGGCGCCGCGGTGGCCGGGGTCGTCCCGGTGGGCCGGGCGGCGGTCGCGGCGCTCGTGGCCGCCGCGGCGGCCGCCGGGGCGGGCGCCCTGCTCGGCGGCCACGAGGCGGTGCGCACCGCACTGGCCGTCGCCGCCGCCCTCGCCGCCGCGGAGCTGCTGCTGCGGCACTGCGTCCGCCGCTTCGGCGGGGTCACCGGGGACGTGTTCGGCGGACTCGCGGAGACGGCCGCGACGACGGCGCTCGTGGTGCTGTCCCTGGGCCGCTGAGTCCGCCCGGTCCGCTGAGTCCGCCCGGTCCGCTGAGTCCGCCCGGTCCGCCCGGTCCGCCGGGGCCGCCGGGGCCTTCGGTGCGGACGCTTTCCGGGGCCGGCGCCGGCGGACAGCGGCGGGCGCCGGCGCGGACGGTCACCAGTCCCGCCCCTCCGGCAGGTCGTGCAGGCCGGGGGCGGAGAGGTGCAGTACCTCGTAGCGCTCGGTCGCGTCCTCGTCCGGGTCGCAGTCGTGCGCCCACAGCACGAAGCGCAGCAGCTGCCAGCGGTGGGGGTCGACGGCCAACGCGGCGGTGTGCACGCCGTCGCGGCGGGAGAGCCGCCGCAACCGTGCGAGCTCCCGCTCGACCAGTGCGGACAGGCCCAGTCCGGTGCCGTCCGGGTCCGCGTCCGCGGGCAGGGCGGTGAGGCGGCGCGAAGCCGCGCGGGGAGGCGCCGTGCGGGCGGGGCCGGCATGGCAGGCGACACCGGTCCAGTGACGGGCCGCGGGACGGCCGAAGTCCCGGACGATGTTCTGGAACCCGCCGCCGCCGACCAGGAAGCGGGCCATGGCACCGGTGTCGTTCCACAGGTAGAAGGGGGCGTACTGGTTGACCGGCGAGCCGTCGATGCCGCGTTCGCGGACGACGTACGCCTTCAGACCGAGTCCGGCACGGTCGTCGAGGACGTGGCCGCCGTCGGCCACCCGCTTGCGGATGGTCCGCATGTCGTAGTCGGCCGGCAGGGTGATCTCGTACTGGCTGGCGTACACGGGGTGTACCGCCTTTCGTCGGTGGCGGTCAGCGGGCGGCCGGGCGGGCCGGGTACTCGGCTTCGGTGACATGGCTGCCGCGTTCGGCCTCGGTGCCGTCCTCGGCGACCTCCTGGACGGCCAGATGCGTCATGGAGGCGGTGGGAGACGCTCCGTGCCAGTGCCACTCGCCGGGTGCGACGCGCACGCTGTCGCCCGTGCGGATGGTGTGCACCTCGCCACCGAGGCACTGGACGAGGCCCGTACCCGCGGTGACGTGGAGGACCTGGCCGAGGGGATGGCTGTGCCAGGCGGTGCGGGCGCCGGGCGCGAAGTGCACGCTGTCGACGCGGAGGTGCGACGCCCCCTCGGGTGCGGCGATCTCGTCGACCCAGGCCGCGCCGGCCACCCATTCCGGTGGCGCGGCGGCGGTGGGCCGCGGTGTGCGGGAGACACGCATGGCGGGCCTGCCCTCTCTACTCGTGGTCGGTGGGGACACGGGCGGCCAGGAAGTCCAGCAACCCGGCGACGGCCTGTTCGAACGGCTGCACGGAGTCGGCGGCGCGGGCCAGGACGTAGCCGCCCTGCAGGGTCGCGACGATGGTCGCGGCGACCGCCCGCGGGTCCGGCGCGCCCACCAGCTCGCCGCGCTCGCACCCCTCTTCGAGGACCTCGGCGAGGCGCCCGCGCAGCCAGGCCAGGGTCTCGTCGACCGGAGCCCGCAGCACCGGGTCGGCCATGACGTCGGGGTCCTGGGTGAGACGCCCGATGGGGCAGCCCCTGAGGACGTCCCGCTCCCGGCGCAGGTACGCGCCGATGCGGTCCACGGCGGTGCCCGGGGCGGAGAACTGCTCCTCCGCCTCGGCCCGCATCTCCTCCGCGGTGCGGCGGATCGCGGCGAGCGCCAGGTCGGGCTTGCCGGAGAAGTGGTGGTACATGCTGCCCTGCCCGGCTCCCGCCCGCTGCTGGATGGCCTTCGGGCTGGTACCGGTGTAGCCGCGCTCCCACAGCAGTGCGCGAGCGCTTTCGATGAGGCGTTCCTCGGTGCTCATGCGAGCACTGTACATACTAGTAGGTACAGAATGCATCCCCGCCCCGGCCGCCGCAGGCGCGGGCAGGGCCGTCGGGTAGCCTCATCGGCCGTACACGGACAACCATGCTGGTGATCGGGGGACCCACATGCCCAAGCTGCGCCGTGCCGCGGCCTGGTTCATCGACTTCGCGCTGGTGGTCGCGGCGGCCTCGGTGCTCGCCGTGCTCACCTTCCACCGGATATCCCTGCTCGTCACCGACGTGCCCGGCCTGGCCACGCGCAGCGGGCTCGACCTGCTGACCTCGCGGGGCGACGTGCTGGACGCCTCGGGACGGCTCGGCCTCTCGCTGTGGGACGAGGCCGTGCTGGACGTCGAGCAGGCCTTCGGGCTGCTGGTGCTCGGCACCTTCCTCTACCAGTGGGTCTGCCTGGCCCTCGTCGGGCGCACCGTCGGCAAGGGGGTGCTCGGTCTGAAGGTCGCCCCGAGGGCGAAGCGGAGGGCTGCGCTGCGCGCCGCCGTCACCACGGCCTCCGACGTCGCCGTGTACGCGCTGGCCTGCGTCCTGCTGATCAAGGGCCAGTTCGTGCTGTCGGTGCTGGTCTGGGCGCTCGCGGTGGCCGTCTTCCTGTGCAACGCGCTGCCGGTGCTCTCCCCGAGCCGCCGCTCGCTCGCCGACCGGCTCGCCGGGACGGCGGTGGAGGCGCTGGGCTTCAGCAGGGCCGGCGCCACGCCCCCAGCTCGCGGTGCTTCCGCATCGAGCTGAGCCGCAGCCTGCGCGCCTCGGCGCAGAAGCGCTCGGTGGGCAGGTCGTACTCCACGTGGAAGACCGCCTTGCCGGACTCGACGAAGGGGGTGAGCGCGGCGCACTCGCCGTACCGCGCGCAGCTCTCGTTCACCGCGAAGTCGAAGTCGCCGACCAGGTCCGGGATCTGGTCGAGGTCGTTCTTCAGGCCGACCGCCATGCCGCGGTCGTGGGCGAGGCGGGCGACCAGCCGGTTGTAGCGGAGCTGGTCGCCGGCCGTCAGCGGGAAACCGGTGCGGTTGCGGTAGCCGTCCATGTTGTCGGGCTCGACCGCGTCGAAGCCCTTGGCCCGGCACATGTCGAGGCGGGCGGCCATCAGCGGTTCCAGCACGCCGGTGCGGCGGATGTCGAGCCACCGCTCGCCCGGCCAGCCGTTGCCCGCGCCGAGGACCGAGGCCGGGAAGGAGTCCGCGTCCGGCCGCCAGTCCTCCCAGGCGCCCGTCGAGACGTAGCAGACGACCCGGCGGCCCGCGCGGTGCAGGGCGGCGACGGTCGCCGCTGACCGGTCGAAGCCGTCGATGTCGTAGACGGGCACGTCGACGGAGGTGTCGAGCCGCCCGCTGAGCTGCCACTGCCAGGGGGTGCCGGGGCGCGGCTGCCAGCGCCCGCCGCCCGCCGTCGCACCGTGCCGGACGGCGGCGCCGTCGGGGCGGGTGCCGCCGGGCGCCGGGGCGCAGCCCGCGAGGGCCAGGAGCAGGGCGGTCAGGACGGGCAGGGAGCGTCTCACCGGGCGGCCTCCTGGATGTGCGCTGGTGTGCCCGCCATGATCCCGCGTCCCCGTCGTACCCGGCCGGCCGGGTACGACGGGGACCTCGCGGGGGCGACCGGCCGGGCGCCGCGCGCGGCGCACCGGGACCCGATGGGCGTGGCGCGGCTTCTCGGGTGCGAGGATCGGGAAACGGTCACGACGCCGCCGACAGGTGGACGCCCGCAGTAATGAGCGAACGCTCATACGCGCGTAGTCTCGTGCCGGGTGTCCTCACCGCTTCGCCGCGTCGGTGGGGACCCCGGTCGGACCGCTCCCGCGAGCCGGATCTACTGTCGGCCGTCGGGCCCGGCCGACCCACACCGTTCGGCCACAGAAACTCCACATCGGAAGCGAGATATCACCACCGTGACTGCTCTCACTCTCAGCACCTCCGCGGCGCCCGGTCTGCGGGCCGACGCGATCGTGATCGGCGTGGCCAAGGGCGCCGCGTTCGAGTCGGACGACCTGGTCGTCGCCCCGGGCGCAGAGGCCGTGGACCAGGCCTACGACGGCCGGCTCGCCGGCGTCCTGGAGACCCTCGGGGCCACCGGTGCCGAGAGCGAGGTGACGAAGCTGCCGGCACCGGCCGGCTTCAAGGCCCCGCTCGTGGTGGCGGTGGGCCTGGGCGCCGAGCCCGAGGACGGCGCCCCGTACGAGGGCGAGGCGCTGCGCCGGGCCGCCGGCGCGGCCGCCCGCGCCCTGGCGGGCTCCGGGAAGGCCGCCTTCGCGCTGCCGCTGGCCGACCCCGCCGACACCGGCGCGATCGCCGAGGGCGTGCTGCTGGGCGCGTACGCCTTCGACACCTACAAGGCGAACGGCGCCCAGGCCAAGAAGGGCGCGAAGGCGAAGAACGGCAAGGCCCCGCTCGCCGAGGCCGCCCTGCTCGGAGCCAAGCCGCGCGACGCCGCGCACAAGGCTGCCCTGGCGCGCGCCACCGCCGTGGCCGAGGAGCTGAACCGGGCCCGCGACCTGGTCAACACCCCCGCGAACGACCTCTACCCGGAGGCCTTCGCCGCGCTCGCGCAGACCGCGGCCAAGGAGCACGGCCTGAAGGTGCAGGTGCTCGACGAGAAGGCGCTGACCAAGGGCGGCTACGGCGGCATCCTCGGCGTCGGCGGCGGCTCGGCCGCCGCGCCGCGCCTGGTGAAGCTGTCGTACACGCACCCCAAGGCGGAGAAGCACCTCGCGCTGGTCGGCAAGGGCATCACCTACGACTCGGGCGGCATCTCGCTGAAGCCGGCCGGCCACAACGAGACCATGAAGTGCGACATGAGCGGCGCGGCGGCGGTCTTCGCCGCCGTGGTCGCGGCCGCGCGCCTCGGCCTGAAGGTCAACGTGACCGGTTGGCTGGCGCTGGCGGAGAACATGCCGTCGGGTTCGGCCGTCCGCCCGGGCGACGTGCTGCGGATGTACAGCGGCAAGACCGTCGAGGTCCTCAACACGGACGCCGAGGGGCGGCTGGTGCTGGCCGACGCGCTGTGGGCGGCGTCCGGGGAGAAGCCGGACGCGATCATCGACGTGGCCACGCTGACCGGTGCGATGGTGCTGGCGCTGGGCAACCGGACGTTCGGCGTGATGGCCAACGACGAGGCGTTCCGTACCGCGCTGCACGAGGCCGCCGAGGAGGTCGGCGAGCCGGCCTGGCCGATGCCGCTGCCGGAGCACCTGCGCAAGGGCATGGACTCCCCGGTCGCGGACATCGCGAACATGGGTGAGCGGATGGGCGGCGGCCTGGTCGCCGGCCTGTTCCTGCGGGAGTTCGTCGGCGAGGGCATCACCTGGGCGCACCTGGACATCGCGGGGCCCGCCTTCAACGAGAGCGGTCCGTTCGGGTACACGCCGAAGGGCGGTACCGGTTCGGCCGTGCGGACGCTGGTGCGGGTCGCCGAGCTGGCGGCCTCCGGCGACCTCGGCTGAGGTCGGACGGCCCCGGCAGGGGCCGGACCGCCCGCCCGGGCCGCCTTGCCGTACGGCGCGGCGGCCCGGGCGGGCGTCGTTCGCCCCGCTCCCCGAGCGGGCCGCGCACCGGTGCGGTCCCGCGGCCGGGAGCGGGGCCCGTACCGCGCCACCGGGGAAGTGGGACGTCTCACACCCCGGCCCCGCGTCTCCTCGGGCGGCGACAAGTGCGAAGATGGGGCACGGCAGGACAGGGCCCCACCCAAGGGCCGAAGAACGAGCGGCCGGACACCCGCCGCCGACCGGTCGCCGACGACCGGCGCACGGCGCACATGCATGGAGGACGTGACGTGGCGAACGACGCCAGCACCGTTTTCGACCTAGTGATCCTCGGTGGTGGCAGCGGTGGTTACGCCGCGGCCCTGCGCGGGGCGCAGCTGGGACTGGACGTCGCCCTGATCGAGAAGGACAAGGTCGGCGGCACCTGCCTGCACCGGGGTTGCATCCCCACCAAGGCCCTGCTGCACGCGGGCGAGATCGCCGACCAGGCGCGCGAGAGCGAGCAGTTCGGCGTCAAGACGACCTTCGAGGGCATCGACGTACCCGCCGTCCACAAGTACAAGGACGACGTCGTCTCCGGCCTGTACAAGGGGCTGCAGGGACTCGTCGCCTCCCGCAAGGTGACGTACGTGGAGGGTGAGGGGCGGCTGTCCTCGCCCACCTCCGTCGATGTGAACGGGCAGCGGATCCAGGGCCGCCACATCCTCCTGGCGACCGGTTCCGTGCCGAAGTCGCTGCCGGGTCTGGAGATCGACGGCAACCGCATCATCTCCTCCGACCACGCCCTCGTGCTGGACCGCGTGCCGAAGTCCGCGATCGTCCTGGGCGGCGGCGTCATCGGCGCCGAGTTCGCCTCGGCGTGGAAGTCCTTCGGCTCGGACGTCACGATCATCGAGGGCATGAAGCACCTCGTGCCGGTCGAGGACGAGAACAGCTCGAAGCTGCTGGAGCGGGCCTTCCGCAAGCGCGGCATCAAGTTCAACCTGGGCACCTTCTTCCAGAAGGCCGAGTACACCCAGGACGGGGTCAGGGTCACCCTCGCGGACGGCAAGCAGTTCGAGGCCGAGGTGCTGCTGGTGGCCGTCGGCCGCGGACCGGTCTCCGCCGGTCTGGGCTACGAGGAGGCCGGGATCGCCATGGAGCGCGGCCACGTCGTGGTCGACGAGTACATGCGGACCAACGTCCCGACCGTCTCCGCGGTCGGCGACCTGGTTCCCACCCTCCAGCTCGCGCACGTCGGCTTCGCCGAGGGCATCCTGGTGGCGGAGCGGCTGGCCGGTCTGAAGACCGTCCCGATCGACTACGACGGCGTGCCGCGGGTGACGTACTGCCACCCGGAGGTCGCCTCCGTGGGTCTCACCGAGGCCAGGGCCAAGGAGATCTACGGTGCGGACAAGGTCGTCGCCCTGAAGTACAACCTCGCGGGCAACGGCAAGAGCAAGATCCTGAAGACCGCGGGCGAGATCAAGCTCGTCCAGGTCAAGGACGGTGCCGTGGTCGGCGTCCACATGGTCGGCGACCGGATGGGCGAGCAGGTCGGCGAGGCCCAGCTGATCTACAACTGGGAGGCGCTGCCGGCCGAGGTCGCCCAGCTCGTCCACGCCCACCCGACGCAGAACGAGGCGCTCGGCGAGGCTCATCTGGCGCTGGCCGGCAAGCCGCTGCACGCGCACGACTGACCCTCGGTCGCCACACGTCGTAGCGACGACCCAGACTTCCGCAACTCGTAAGGAGCAACCGAAACCATGGCGGTTTCCGTATCCCTTCCGGCGCTCGGCGAGAGCGTCACCGAGGGCACTGTCACCCGCTGGCTGAAGGCCGAGGGCGAGCGCGTCGAGGCCGACGAGCCGCTGCTCGAGGTCTCCACCGACAAGGTCGACACCGAGATCCCCTCCCCCGCCTCCGGCGTGCTGGCCTCCATCAAGGTCGCCGAGGACGAGACGGTCGAGGTCGGTGCCGAGCTCGCCGTCATCGACGACGGCTCCGGCGCCCCGGCCGCGGCCCCCGCACCGGCCGCCGAGGAGGCCGCGCCGCCGGCCCCCGCTCCGGCCCCGGCGGCCCAGGAGTCCCCCGAGCCGGCCGCGCCGGCTCCGGCGCCTTCCGCGCAGGCCGGCGGCGGTGCCGAGGGCACGGACGTGGTCCTGCCCGCGCTCGGCGAGTCCGTCACCGAGGGCACCGTCACCCGCTGGCTGAAGGCGGTCGGCGACTCCGTGGACGCCGACGAGCCGCTGCTCGAGGTCTCCACCGACAAGGTCGACACCGAGATCCCGGCGCCCGCCTCCGGCGTGCTGCTGGAGATCGTCGTCGCCGAGGACGAGACGGCCGAGGTCGGCGCCAAGCTGGCCGTCATCGGCGCCGCGGGTGCCGCCCCGGCCGCCCCCGCGCAGCCGGCCGCCCCGGCCCCCGCGCCGGCCGCCCCGGCACAGCCCGCCGCCCCGGCCCCCGCGCCGGCCGCCCAGGCTCCGGCCCCGGCCCAGCCGGCCGCTCCGGCGCAGCCCGCCGCCCCGGCTCCGGCACCCGCCGCGCCGACCCGGCCCGCGGCCCCCGCCGCGCCGGCTCCGGCCGCCGCCGCGCCGACCGACGAGGGCGCCTACGTCACCCCGCTGGTGCGCAAGCTCGCCGCCGAGAACGGCGTCGACCTGGCGGCCGTCAAGGGCACCGGCGTCGGCGGCCGTATCCGCAAGCAGGACGTCCTCGCGGCCGCCGAGGCCGCGAAGGCTCCCGCCCCGGCGGCGGCCGCGCCCGCGGCCGCGAGGAAGGCGCCCGCGCTGGAGGTCTCCCCGCTGCGCGGCCAGACCGTCAAGATGACCCGCATCCGCAAGGTCATCGGCGACAACATGGTCAAGGCGCTGCACGAGCAGGCGCAGCTGTCCTCGGTGGTCGAGGTCGACGTCACGCGCCTGATGAAGCTGCGCGGCCGGGCCAAGGACTCCTTCGCGGCCCGCGAGGGCGTCAAGCTGTCCCCGATGCCGTTCTTCGTCAAGGCGGCCGCGCAGGCGCTGAAGGCCCACCCGGTCGTCAACGCCAGGATCAACGAGGCCGAGGGGACCATCACCTACTTCGACGCCGAGAACATCGGTATCGCGGTGGACTCCGAGAAGGGCCTGATGACCCCGGTCATCAAGAACGCCGGCGACCTCAACATCGCCGGTATCGCGAAGGCCACGGCCGACCTGGCGGGCAAGGTCCGCGCGAACAAGATCACTCCGGACGAGCTGTCCGGCGCGACCTTCACCATCAGCAACACCGGCTCGCGCGGCGCGCTGTTCGACACGATCATCGTGCCTCCGGGCCAGGTCGCGATCCTCGGCATCGGTGCCACGGTCAAGCGCCCGGCCGTCATCGAGACGGAGGAGGGGACGGTCATCGGCGTGCGCGACATGACGTACCTGACCCTGTCCTACGACCACCGCCTGGTGGACGGCGCGGACGCCGCCCGCTACCTGTCGGCGGTCAAGGAGATCCTGGAGGCGGGCGAGTTCGAGGTCGAGCTCGGCCTCTGATCCGCCGGTGCGGTGCGCCGCACCACGGATCGCACGCCCCTCAGCGGTCACTGGCGCCCCCGCCCGGAACACTCCGGGCGGGGGCGTCCCGCTGCCCGGCCCCCGCGATGCGGCGGCCTCGGCGCCGCGGGCCGCGCCGGTGCGCGTGTAAGTCTCGTCTCACCTGCGTGAAAGCGTCCCCGTGCACCCCCTCCGGGACGGCTCGCGGCCTTATTGTCTAGAGCGTCAGACGCCCTCCGGGGTCCCGCCCGCCGCCCGACCGCCGCCCCGCGGGGCGGTCCTCCGGGCCCCGCACCACTGGATTCTGAGCCCTTCCCTAAGGAGCCCTCATGACCGCGCCCGTCGTCCACTCGCTCCGCGAGCAGATCCGCGAGCACATCCTGGAGGGGATCATCAGCGGGCGCTGGCAGCCGGGCGAGCGGATCGTGGAGCGCCGTATCGCCACCGAGCTGGAGGTCAGCCAGACCCCGGTGCGGGAGGCGCTGCGCGAGCTGGAGTCGCTGCGGCTGATCGAGTCGGCGCCCAACAAGGGCGTGCGGGTGCGCAGCCTGACCGCGGCCGACCTGGAGGAGAGCTACCCGGTCCGGGCCGGTCTGGAGGCGATCGCGGCGGAGCTGGCGGCCGACAGGCTGGCGGTGGACTGCTCGGTGCTGGAGCCGCACGTGGCCGCGCTGTACGAGGCTGACCGACTCGCGGACGGCACCGCGCAGGTCCGGCACACGGTGGCGTTCCACCGGGAGCTGGTCCGCGCGGCCGGCAACTCGGTGCTGCTGCACACCTGGGAGGGCCTGGGCATCGAGGTGTTCACCGCGCTGTCCATCCGGTGGCTGGGCACCGTGCAGCAGTCGTACGCGGAGGAGCACGAGGAGCTGGTGGCCGCCTTCCGGCGCCGGGACCCGCGGATCGCGGAGCTCGTGAAGGCCCATGTGCTGGGCTGCGCCCCGCGCCACGAGTCCTGAGCGGCGGTTCGCTCATCCGTGCTCCGACCTGCGAAAACCATTCGAAAACGCGTCACCGGGTGCCTTGGGTGATGACACCCCGTGCCTACTTTCTCGTGATCAAGAGGTTTTCCCCCTCAACCCTTTGATCGATCATCGATCAAGGGGTTACAGTCACCGACGGACCTGCGACGGGGTCGCACCTCGACACCGCACCGGGGTCCGCTGCCCTGTCCTGCCACAAGACCGAGGGCACCCCCGAACCCTTGCCGATGAGGGAACCCCCTTCGACTGAGGAAGGCGGCGACATGACCGACCCCAACGCCATCCAGCCGAGCGAGCTCGACCAGCTCCCGGACCGCGACCCGGAGGAGACCGCCGAATGGCGGGCCTCGCTGGACGCCGTCGCCGAGGCCGCCGGGCCGCACCGTGCCGCATACCTGATGCGCCGCACGCTGGAGCGCGCGGAGGGCGCCGGCATCGCGCTGCCGAAGCTCCTCGAGACGGACTACGTCAACACCATCCCGACCGCCGCCGAGCCCGCGGTGCCCGGCGACCCGGAGATGGAGGCCCGGATCACCGCGTGGAACCGCTGGAACGCGGCCGCCATGGTGACCCGCGGCAGCAAGTACGGCGTGGGCGGCCACATCGCCACCTTCGCCTCCGCGGCCTGGCTCTACGAGACCGGCTTCAACCACTTCTTCCAGGGCAAGGAGGGCGACGGGTCGGGCGACCAGCTCTACATCCAGGGCCACGCCTCCCCCGGGATCTACGCCCGCGCCTTCCTCGACGGCCGGCTGACCGAGGAGCACCTGGACAACTTCCGCCGGGAGGCCGGCGGCAACGGCCTGCCGTCCTACCCGCACCCGCGGCGCCTGCCCTGGCTGTGGGAGTTCCCGACGGTGTCGATGGGCCTGGGCCCGCTGTCCGCGATCTACCAGGCGCGCTTCAACCGCTACCTCACCAACCGCGGCATCAAGGACGTCTCGTCCTCGCACGTGTGGGCGTTCCTCGGCGACGGCGAGATGGACGAGCCGGAGTCGACCGCGGCACTGGCGCTGGCCGCGCGTGAGGAGCTGGACAACCTCACCTTCGTCATCAACTGCAACCTCCAGCGCCTGGACGGCCCGGTCCGGGCCAACTTCAAGATCGTGCAGGAGCTGGAGGCCCAGTTCCGCGGCGCCGGCTGGAACGTCGTCAAGACGCTGTGGGGTACCGCCTGGGACGAGCTGTTCCGGCTCGACACCACCGGCGCGCTGCTGCGCCGCCTGCGCGAGGTACCGGACGCGCAGATCCAGACGTACCAGACCCGCGGCGCCGCCTACATCCGCGAGGACTTCTTCGGGACCGACCCGGCGCTGGTCGAGATGGCGAAGCTGCTGGGCGACGACAAGATCCTCGACTGCTTCCACTTCTCCCGCGGCGGCCACGAGCCGCGCAAGGTCTACGCCGCGTACAAGGCCGCCGTGGAGCACAAGGGCGCGCCGACGGTGATCCTGGCGCAGACGGTCAAGGGCCACACCCTCGGCGACGGCTTCGCGTCGAAGAACGCCAACCACCAGATGAAGAAACTGACGGTGGACGAGTTCAAGACCATGCGGGACCTGCTGGGCCTGCCCATCCGGGACGCCGACTTCGCCGACGGGACGGTCCCCTACGGCCACCCGGGCGCCGACTCGCCCGAGGTCCGCTACCTCCAGGAGCGCCGCGCCGCCCTCGGCGGCCCGGCCCCGGCCCGCCGCGTGCACCCGGTGGCCCCGCTGCCCGCCCCGGCCGCGAAGGCGTTCGCCGCCTTCGACAAGGGCTCCGGCTCGCAGAACGTCGCCACCACCATGGCGTTCGTCCGCCTGGTCAAGGACCTGGTCCGCGACAAGGAGTCGGGCCGGCGCTGGGTGCCGATCGTCCCCGACGAGGCGCGCACCTTCGGCATGGAGAGCCTGTTCCCGTCGCTGGGCATCTACTCGCCCAAGGGCCAGACGTACGAGCCGGTCGACCGCGACCAGCTGATGTACTACAAGGAGGCCCGCAACGGGCAGATCCTCAACGAGGGGATCACCGAGGCCGGCTCCATGGCCGACTTCATCGCCGCCTCGACGTCGTACGCGACGCACGGCGAGACGATGATCCCGTTCTACATCTTCTACTCGATGTTCGGCTGGCAGCGCACCGCCGACCAGATGTGGCAGCTCGGCGACCAGCTCGGCCGCGGTTTCCTGGTCGGCGCGACCGCCGGGCGCACCACGCTGACCGGTGAGGGCCTGCAGCACGCCGACGGCCACTCCCCCGCCCTCGCGGCGACCAACCCGGCGGCGCTGACCTACGACCCGGCGTTCGCCTACGAGGTCGCGGTCATCGTGCGCGAGGGCCTGCGCCGCATGTACGGGGAGGCGCAGCCGGGCGAGGACCAGAACGTCTTCTACTACCTCACCGTCTACAACGAGCCGCTGCCGCAGCCGGCGAAGCCGTCCGCGTCAGGCGTGGACGAGGGCATCGTCAAGGGCCTGTACCGCTTCAACACCGCGGAGTCGGCGGGCCTGTCCCCGGCGGCGAACGCCCCCCGCATCCAGCTGCTGGGCTCGGGCACCGCGATCCACTGGGCGCTGCGCGCGCAGCGGCTGCTCGCCGAGGAGTGGGGCGTGGCGGCCGACGTGTGGTCGGCGACGTCCTGGGGCGAGCTGCGCCGCGACGCGATGGAGGCCGACGCGGCCCTGCTGCGCGGCGAGGAGCGCACGCCGTACGTCCGCCAGGCGCTGCACGGGGCCGAGGGCCCGGTGCTCGCGGTGTCCGACTACATGCGCCAGGTTCCGGACCAGATCGCGCAGTGGGTCGAGCAGGACTACTCCTCGCTGGGCGCCGACGGCTTCGGCCTGTCGGACACCCGTGAGGCCGCCCGCCGCCACTTCGGCGTCGACGCCGAGTCGATCGTCGTCGCGGCCCTCGCCCAGCTCGCGCGCCGCGGCGAGGTGAAGGCCACCGCGGTCAAGGAGGCACGGGAGAAGTACGGCCTCTGAGGGCCGGTCATGCCGGAGGGCTCCCGCGTCGCGGCGCGGGAGCCCTCCGGCGTGTCGGCGGGTGTCCCGCGTCCCGGCGGCGGGCTTTCCGCGCACGGTGGCGCAGTCGGTCCTCGCGGTCGGTCCGCGCGGGAGGCGCCCGGCGCGTCGGCCGGCCGGCGGGCCGGCACGTCCGCGCGGTCTCCCGGTCCGCCGCACTCCGCGTGCGCGTCCTTCCGGGAGGCACGATGCTGGAGCCGTGATGGACGAGACGGAGTTCTGGGAACTGGTGGACACCACCAGGGAGGCCGCCGAGGGCGACCCGGAGGAGCAGGCGGACCTCCTCGTGGCACGGCTGGTCCGGCTGGACCCCGAATCGGTGATCGACTTCGCCCGGCACTTCGAGTCCCGCTACAACCGCGCCTACCGCTGGGACCTGTGGGGCGCCGCCTGGGTGCTGCTGGACGGGTGCAGCGACGACGCCTTCGACTTCTTCCGGTGCTGGCTGATCGGCCAGGGCCGGGAGGTCTTCGAGGGCGCCCTGCACGACCCGGACGCGCTGGCGGACCTGCTCGACGACGACTTCGACGAGGAGGTCGACGGCGACGGCGAGGAACTGGGCTACGCCGCCGACGAGGCGTACGAGCAGCTCACCGGGTCCGTCGCGCCCGATCTGGCGATCGCGCCCGCGCCCGCCGAGCCCGAGGGCACCCCGCTGGACCTGGAGGACGAGCGGCTGCTCGCGAGCCGGTACCCGCAGCTCTGGGACCGCTTCAGGGAATAGCAGGCGCCCCTCCCCCCGTCCCGTCCGCTCCCCGCGCCCCATCCCCTCCTCGCGCCCCGCGCCTCATCCCCTCCTCGCGCCCCGCGCCCCATCCCCTCCTCGCGCCCCGCGCCCCATCCCCTCCTCGCGCCCCGCGCCCCATCCCCTCCTCGCGCCCCGCGCCCCATCCCCTCCTCGCGCCCCGCGCCTCATCCCCTCCTCGCGCCCCGCGCCTCATCCCCTCCTCGCGCCCCGCGCCCCATCCCCTCCTCGCGTTCCTTCCCCTCCTCGCGTCCCTTCCGCGCCCGCCCCTTCCCCTTCCCCTGCCGCTCCGACGGACAGGCCCGGTGGGGGGCTTGCGGCCGGCGCATCCCCCCAGGTCCCCGGGCCGCCGGCCTCGTCCGCCGCGCCCTCTGGCGTGCGCCCGCCGCAAGTCCGGTCCCGCCCTCGCACTCCTTCGTGCGGGGGGGCGGGCGGGGTCGCGGGAGCCCGGGCGGGGACGCGGGGCCGGACTGCGGCGGGCCGGGGTGTCCCCGGCCCGCCCGCGGCGGCCGGCCGGCCCTCGGCGGCTCACCCGCGGCCCTGGAGCCGGGCGGCCTCCTGCCGGATCTGCGGCAGCCGGGCCGCCAGGGCGGCGCCGGGACAGCGGGTCATGTACTCGTCGTCGTGACCGGAGAGTGCGGGCAGGGTGACGGTGGTGCCGGACGCGTAGCGGCTGTGGCTGTTGCTGGAGGTCAGGCGGACCGAGCCGCGCGGGTCGATGTCCGCGAGGCCGAGTTTCCAGGCGGCGATCGCGGCGATGGCGTCGGTCATCGCCCGCGGCACGGGCACTCCGGCGGTGTAGGTGCCGATGGCCGCGATGCCGACGGTGCGGTGGTTGAAGCCCTGGGTGTGGGCGCCGGTGACCGGACGTGCGACGCCGCCCGCCCGGCCCTCGTAGACGGTGCCGCAGCGGTCGACCAGGAAGTTGTACCCGATGTCGTCCCAGTCGCGGGCTCCGGTCTGCCCGGCGTACACGGACCGGATGATGCGGGGGGTGTCGGCGCAGTCGTAGCCGTTCGGCGTGTCGGTGTGGTGGACGACGACGGCGACGACCTCGTCGTCGTAGCGCGGCGGCGGCTGGGACCGCCGTACGGTGTCGTCGAGCCAGTCGGATCGCGGCACGATGTCCGGTCGGGGCGCGGTGTGGCGGGGGACGGCGGGGCGGGCGGCCACCGGACGGGCGAGCCGGGCGGCCGCGATGCGGTCGACTCCGGTGGCGCACAGCAGCAGGGCCGCGAGGGCCGCGAGGGCGGGCAGACAGCCGAGCCAGAGGCGGGCTGCCCCGGATATCCGTGCGGGACGCCGACTTCGCGCCCCCGGCGCTCTTCGGAAGGCACGCATGGCTCAACGGTCCGGCGGATCCGCCCGCCCCGCGACACTCGTTACGCCGTTCGGGGGACATCGTGGGCCGTCCCGGACCGTCAGAGCAGCGACCGCCCCATCAGCACGTCGTCGACGTAGGCGCCCTCCAGGCGGAACTCCCCCGGCTGCACTCCCTCGACGACGAAGCCCTCCGACTCGTACAGCGCGCGGGCGGCGGCGTTGTGGCCCAGTACGCGCAGGGTGATCCGGCGGAAGCCGCCGTCGCGGGCCTGGTCGACGGCGGCCCGCACCAGGGCCCGGCCGACACCGCGGCCGCGGGCCTCGTCCGCGACGGCGAGGCCGCGGATCTGCCGCACGTGGGAGTTGGAGGCGAGGGAGGTGGGGAAGCCGAGACGCACGTAGCCGACGAGGCGGCCGCCGAGTTCGGCGACGAGGTGGGCGCCGGGACCGGCGCCCTCGCGGAAGAAGGGCTCCTGCGGGCGCGGGGCCGGCGTCACGGCGTGCTGGTACGACCAGACGGCGCGGTCCAGCCGGGCGAGCGGCTCCTCGTCGTCGGGGCGGGCGGTGCGTATGGACGTGTCGGGCATGGGAACACAGTACGGTCGGGCTCCGGTGCGTCCACCGGCGTCCCTCCCCGCCACTGACAGGATGGGATCATGCAGCAGTCGAGAATCGTGGTGTCGGGCGCTTCCGGACTCATCGGCTCCTCCCTGGCCGCGTCACTGACCGCGGAGGGGCACGAGGTGGTCCGCCTGGTGCGGCGTGCGCCCCGGGACGCGACCGAGGTCCGCTGGGATCCGGAGCGAGGGTCCGTCGACGCGGCGGGGCTGGAGAAGTGCGACGCCGTGGTCAACCTCGCCGGGGCGCCGATCGCCGACCGGCGCTGGAGCGAGGAGCACAAGCGGCGGATCCGGCGCAGCCGGGTGCTGGGCACCCGGACGCTGGCGACGGCCGTCGCCTCCCTCCGGCAGCCGCCGCGGGTCTTCCTGAACGGCAGTGCGATCGGCTTCTACGGGGAGACCGGTGACCGCCCGGTGGACGAGGCGTCACCGCCCGGCGAGGGCTTCCTGCCCGGGGTGTGCGTGGAGTGGGAGCAGGCCGCGGCTCCCGCGCGGGAGGCCGGCGTGCGCACGGTGTACGCGCGCACCGGTCTGGTGGTGTCCCGCCGCGGCGGCGCCTGGGGGCGGCTGTTCCCGCTGTTCCGGGCCGGTCTCGGAGGCAGGCTGGGTGACGGGCGCCAGTACTGGTCGTACATCGCGCTGCACGACGAGGTCGCCGCGCTGCGGCATCTCCTCGAACGGTCGGACCTGTCCGGCCCGTTCAACCTGACCGCCCCTCAGCCGCTGACGAACGGTGAGATCACGGCGGCGATGGGCCGGGTGCTGCACCGGCCGACGCTCGCCGCGGTGCCGGCGCCGGTGCTGCGAGCGGTGCTCGGAGAGATGGCGAGCGAGGTGCTGGGCAGCGCACGGGTGGTACCGAAGAGGCTGCTGGAGTCCGGTTTCCGCTTCGCCTTCCCGGGGATCGAGGACGCGATCCGGGCCGCCTGACGGCCGGGCGCGAGCACATGCGACCGCCGTGCGACCGTGCCCTGTCCGTGCGCGACTGCACCCGGCCGATCACGGCCCTAACCTCAAGCCGAACTCGGGTATCCGGCAAGCCTGTTGGGGGCATGACGTCTCCACCGGCCGCACAACCTCGAGGAGGGGCACGTGCTTGAGCCCGCGTACCAGGCAGACGTCGTCGTGGTGGGGGCCGGCATCGCCGGCCTCTCGGCGGCGCTTCGGCTGACCAGCGCAGGAGTGACGACCGCGGTACTGGAGGCCGCCCCGTGCGCGGGCGGCCGGATGGCCACCGAGAAGGTCGACGGCTTCCGGCTGGACCGCATCGGGCAGTTGCTGTCCACGGCGTATCCGGAACTGCGCCGCACACCGGGGTTGGACGCGCTGGCGCTGCGTCCTTTCGCACCCGGGGTCCTGCTGCACGGCGACGGGCGCCTGCACCGGGCGGGCATCCCGGCGGGCGCCGGCGGCGTACGGAGCACAAGGGGCGCACTCCACGTCGTGCGCGCCCTGGCGAGCGCCCCCCGTTCGGCGTCGCCCGCCAGGGTGCCGCGGGGCGTACTGCCGAGGCCGCGCACCGGCGGCGCCCCGCCCCGCGCCCGCACCGGCGCCCCGCTGGGCACCGCGGTGGACCAGGCCCGCCTCCAGCAGGCGCTCGCCAGGCTGGCGAACGTCCCGGTCGCGCGGCTGCTGTCCCGCCCCGAGGCTCCGGCCGGCCGGGCGCTGGCCGTCCGCGGGCTGCCCGCCCGGACCGTCGACGGGTTCCTGCGCCCGCTGCTCGCCGCCCTGCTGTGCGATCCGGAGCTGACCACGTCCAGCCGGTGCGCGGACCTCGCCCTGCGTGCCTTCGCCGCGGGCCGGTTGTGCCTGCCGGAGGGCGGCGCGGAGGCGGTGCCGGAGCTGCTCGCGCGGGCCCTGCCGCCGGGCAGCCTGCACACCGGCGTACGCGCCACCTCGGTGGCGACGACCTCCGTCACCACCGCCGAGCACGGTGTGTTCCGCTGCCGCGCGGTGCTGGTGGCCACGGACGCGCGCAGCGCCGCCGAACTGCTCCCGGGCCTGCGCGTGCCCGGCTTCCACCCGGTGACGGTGGTGCACCACACCACCGACGAGCCGCCCGCGACCGGTGCCGCGCTGCTCCTGGACGCCGACCGCGGCGGCCCGGTCGCGCACACGGCCCTGGTCAGCGCGGTGGACCCGAGCCGCGCGCCCGCGGGCCGCGCCCTGATCTCGTCCACGGTCCTGGGCACCCCGCCCGAGGGCGTGGACACCGCCGTCCGGATGCACCTGGAGCGCCTCTACGGGACCTCCACCGCGCGCTGGGAGACCCTCGCCGTGCACCACACCGCCGAGGCGGTGCCCGCCATGTCGGCGCCGCACGACCTGCGGCGGCCGGTGCGGCTGCTGGCCGGCCTGTACGTGTGCGGCGACCACCGCGACACCAGCACCGTGCAGGGGGCGCTGCACTCCGGGCACCGGGCCGCCGCGGCCGTCCTGGCCGACCTGGGCGCGACGGGGGCGACGCGCACGGCGGACCGCGCGCCGACGCTGCCGAGCGCTGCCTGACCGCGCCGAAGGCACGGCCGGGACGAGCGGGCCCGGAGTCGGAGGTCGTAGGCCTGCGGGGCTGCAGGGCTGCGGGCCTGCGCGGCTGCGGGCCTGCGGGGCTGGGCCCGGGCCGGACCTGGGGGCCGGGAGGCCGAGACCGGCGAGGCAGGACCGGGAAGCCCGGGTCGGAAAGCCGCGACCGGGGAGCCGGCGAGCGAAGAGCCGGCGAGCGGTTCCCCGGTCCGCACCCCGGCCCCGCCGGGAACGAACGGACGTGCGCCGCCGTGCGCCCAGTGGTGCAATGACCGGACGGGACGCGCCCGGGGACCGGCGCCGCCGGCGCACGGTCACGGCCCGGTGCCCAGGGATGGTGCCGTGGCACGGTCGGCCCGTCCACCTCGGACGGGACGCGCGCCGCCGGCCCGCGCGCCCCGTCCGAGGTGGACGAGCAGGAGTCGCCGATGACCCGGAACCCGCGACCGGCACCGCCGCAGCCCCTGTCCGAAGCGGCCTTCCGGGACCTGTACCGCCGGCTGCGGGACCGGGCCGCGGACGGCGGCGGCCCTCGGCGCGGGGCGCTGGCCCGGCTGACGCCCGAAACGGTGGTGGCGGCCGCGGCCGAGGTCCGGTCCGGGCGCACCGTCTCGCTGGCCGCGCCGATAGAGACCCGGCCGGGGCCGGACGACCCGGAGCCCGCGTCCCACCGGATGACGGCACCGACGGCCCCGGAGACCGGCGGACGCGGTCTGGCGTTCGCCCGTGACCGGTTCGCCATGAACGTGCACGGCGACGCCGACAGCCACCTCGACGCGCTGTGCCACGTGATGTTCGACGGCACCCTGTACGGGGGCGTCCCGGCGAGCACCGTGACGCCGGACGGCGCGGGCGCGCTGACGCTGGACCTGGTCCGCGACGGCATCGTCGGCCGCGGGGTGCTCCTGGACATCCCGCGCCTGCGCGGGGTTCCGTGGCTCGAACCCGGCGACCAGGTGACCGCCGAGGACCTCGCCGCGGCCGAGTCCGCGCAGCGGACGACGGTCGGTGCCGGAGACCTGCTGTTCGTGCGGGTGGGGCATCGGCTGCGACGCAGGACGCTCGGGGCGTGGGACGCGGCACGGGCGAGGGCGGGACTGCACCCCGCGGCGATGCGTTTCCCGGCCGAGCGGCGGGTGGCCGCGCTGGGCTCGGACGGGAACAGCGACACCGCGCCCAGCGCGGTGCCCGAGGTCGCGTTTCCCGTGCACGCGCTGGCCGTCAACGCGATGGGACTGCACCTGCTGGACTATCTCGACTTCGAGGAACTGGTCACGGTCTGCGAGCAGCAGGACCGCTGGCGCTTCCTGTGCGTGGTCGCCCCGCTGCGGCTGCCGGCGGCGACCGGCTCTCCGGTGAATCCGATCGCCGTCCTCTGAACGCACCGCCACCGGACCGCACCTCCGCCCGAACCACGCCCACGCCCGGCCCACGCCCACGCCCGGCCCACGCCGTCGCCCGGCCCGCTCCGCGTGCCGCGTGGCCGGAGGACGCGTACGTTCGAAGGAGGCATGTCGGCAACGTCAGCGCACCGCACGAGCAAGGACAGTGGTCGCCGTGGACACCCTGCCCTCCTATGACGTCATCGTCATCGGTACCGGCGCCGGCGGCGGTACCCTCGCCCACCGCCTCGCCCCCTCCGGGAAACGGGTGCTGATCCTCGAACGCGGCGACTACCTGCCCCGGGAGCGCGACAACTGGGACTCCACCGCCGTGTTCGTCAGGGCCAAGTACCGCGCCCCCGAGTTCTGGCTCGACCGGGACGGCCGGGAGTTCCCGCCCGAGGTGAACTACTACGTCGGCGGCAACACCAAGTTCTTCGGCGCGGCACTGTTCCGGCTGCGGCCGGAGGACTTCGGCGAACTCCGCCACCACGACGGCGTCTCCCCCGCCTGGCCCATCGACTACCGGGACCTGGAGCCGTACTACACCCGGGCGGAGCATCTCTACCGGGTGCACGGCCGGCACGGCGAGGATCCCTGGGAAGGGCCGAGCAGCGCGCAGTACGCCTTTCCGCCGGTCGAACACGAACCGCGGATCCAGCAGTTGAGCGACGACCTGGAGAGGCGCGGCCTGCACCCCTTCCATCTGCCGATCGGCGTCGACCTCACCCAGGACGACCGCGGCCGGGCCACCCACAGCAGCGTCTGCATCCGCTGCGACCGGGTCGACGGCTTCCCCTGCCCGGTCCGCGCCAAGTCCGACGCCCAGGTGATCTGCGTGGATCCGGCGCTCCGGCACCCCAACGTGGAGATGATCACCGGCGCCCGGGTGACCCGGCTCGAGACCGACCCCGCCGGACGCAGCGTCAGCACGGTCGCGGCCCGGCTCCCCGGAGGGCAGGAGGCCCGCTTCGCGGCGGACATCGTGGTGGTGGCCTGCGGCGCCGTCAACTCCGCGGCGCTGCTGCTCGCCTCGGCGGACGACCGCCATCCGCACGGGCTGGCGAACAGTTCGGGCGTGGTGGGCCGCCACTACATGCGCCACAACAACCTCGCCCTGATGGCCGTCTCGAAGGAGCCCAACGACACCCGGTTCCAGAAGACGCTCGCCCTGCACGACTGGTACCTCGGCGCGGACGACTGGGAGTACCCGCTCGGCGGCATCCAGATGCTCGGCAAGTCGGACGCCGAGCAGATCCGCGCCCAGGCACCGCGCTGGGCGGGAACGGTGACACCGGACATGCCCTTCGAGGTCCTGGCCCGGCACGCCGTGGACTTCTGGCTCTGCGGGGAGGACCTGCCGCGCGCGGACAACCGGGTGACGCTGGAGGACGACGGCCGGATCCGGCTGACGCTCGACGAGCGGAACAACACCGCCGGCCTGCAGCGCCTGCGGCACAGGCTGCAGCACCTGCTCGGCCATCTCGGTATGCACGAGCACCATCTGCTGTCCCGCAGCATCTACCTGCACAAGGGCATGCCGATCGGTGCGACCGCCCACCAGGCCGGCACCGTGCGCTTCGGCACGGACCCGGCGTCCTCGGCGCTCGACGTCCACTGCAAGGCCCACGACCTGGACAACCTCTACGTCGTCGACACGAGCTTCTTCCCGAGCATCGGCGCGGTCAACCCGTCCCTGACGGCCATGGCCAACGCCCTCCGTGTGGGGGACCACCTGCTGGAGCGGCTGGGCTGACCCCGCGTCCCGTCTCCCTTCCAGCCGGGTGAAGCGCCTCGGCCGGGCAGCGCAACACGCTCCGTGCCGGGATGCCGGCACCGCTCCGCGGTGTTTGTCTGGCGGCTGAACCCTCCGGGCCGCGGCCCGGCCGTCGGGCACGTAGTGGAGGACCAGGGCATCGTGAGTTCCACCGAGGGCGCACCGCGGGAGATCATCCCCGCACATCTGCTGCAGGGTCAGAAGGCACTGGTCACCGGCGCGAACTCGGGGATCGGCCGGGCGACGGCCGTGGCCCTGGGCCGGGCCGGGGCCGATGTCCTGGTGAACTACGTGACGGGACGCGAGGAAGCCGAGAAGGTGGTCGAGGAGATCACCGCCCTCGGGGTGCGGGCCGAGGCCCACCGGGCGGACGTGTCGGACGAGGAGCAGGTCGTCGCCATGACGGACCGGATGGTCCGGGAGTTCGGGACGATCGACATCCTGGTCGCCAACGCCGGACTGCAGCGCGACGCGGCGGTCACCGACATGACCCTCGCCCAGTGGCAGAAGGTCCTGGACGTCAACCTCACCGGGCAGTTCCTCTGCGCCCGCGAGGCGACGAAGGAGTTCCTGCGGCGCGGTGTCGTCCCCGAGGTGTCGCGCGCGGCCGGGAAGATCATCTGTATGAGTTCGGTGCACCAGATCATTCCGTGGTCCGGCCACGTCAACTACGCCTCCTCCAAGGGCGGCGTGCAGATGATGATGGCCACCCTCGCCCAGGAACTCGCACCGAAGAGGATCCGCGTGAACGCGATCGCCCCGGGAGCGGTGAGGACCCCGATCAACCGCTCCGCCTGGGAGACCCCCGAGGCGGAGCGGGACCTGCTGCGGCTGATCCCCTACGGCCGCGTCGGCGACCCGGAGGACGTCGCCTACGCGGCCGTGGGCCTCGCTTCCGACCTGATGGACTACGTCGTGGGATCCACCCTGTACGTGGACGGCGGCATGACGCTCTTCCCCGGCTTCTCCACCGGCGGCTGACCACCCCGGCCGGCGTCGGCCCCCGGAGGGACTCCCATGCACACGGTCCTCATGCTGGCGGACACCCCGCCGCAGACGCTCCCGGCCAGATCGATGATGGCCTTCACGCTCGCCGCCCACATCATCCTGGTCCCGATGGGCGTCGCGTTCCCGCTGATCACCCTCGTCATGCACGGGTACGGACTGCGGCGTGCCGACGCGACCGCCCTGCTGCTGGCACGGCGCTGGTCGGCCGTGATGGCCGTCCAGTTCGCGATCGGGGTCGTCACCGGCACCGTGCTGTCCCTGGAGTTCGGGCTGCTGTGGCCCGGCATGCTGGGCAGGTGGGGCGACGTCTTCGGCATCGGTTTCGGCGTCGAGGGCTGGGCTTTCTTCCTGGAGTCCGTCCTCATCGCCGTCTACCTCTACGGGTGGCGCAGGCTCCCGGCCCGGACCCACTTCCTGCTCGGTCTGCCCCTGCCCCTGGTGGCCCTGCTGGGTGCCTTCGGCATCCTGGCCGCCAACTCGTGGATGAACACCCCGCAGGGCTTCACCCTCGACTCCGCCGGCAACCCCGTCGACGTGAACGTCCGCAAGGCGGTCTTCACCCCCATCCTCGGCGCGGAGTACTGGCACTTCGTCGTGGCGATGCTCCTCACGGCGGGCTTCGTGGTGGCCGGCGTCTACGCGGTGGGCTGGCTGCGCGGCCGCCGGGACCACTACCACCGGCTCGGCTTCACCGTCCCGTTCACGCTCGCCGCGGTGTTCACGCCGGTGCAGTTCCTGCTCGGCGACTCCAGCGCCCGGCAGGTCTTCCACAAGCAGCCGGTGAAGTTCGCCGCGATGGAGATCGTCTGGCGGACCGACACCCACCAGCCCGAGTACATCTTCGGCCGGCTGCAACCGGACGGGTCCGTCTCCGGCGGCATCCGGATCCCGCAGCTCGACTCGATCCTGGCCGGTTTCCGCCCGGACACCCGGGTGACCGGGCTGACCTCGGTGCCCGCGAGCGACCGGCCGACGGTCCATCAGGCCACTCTCGTCCACTGGACCTTCGACATCATGGTGGGGATCGGCTCCCTGCTGCTGGCGCTCGCGCTCTGGTACGCGGCGGTGTGGGCGCTGCGCCGCAGGATGCCCGCCTCCCCCTGGTTCTTCCGGGGCGCGGCCGTGGCCGGCGTCGCCTCCGTCGTCGCCGTCGAGTGCGGCTGGATCACCACCGAAGTGGGTCGCCAGCCGTGGATCGTGTACCGGAACATGCGGGTCGCCGATGCGGTGACGGCGACCGGTTCCACCAGCCTGTGGATCATGTTCGGGGTGACGGTGGCGGTGTACGTCCTGGTCTTCGGGGCGTTCCTCGCGGTGCTGCTGAGGATGCGCGCCCGCTGGCGGGGCAGCGGCGGGGAGGGCGGGCGCCGGCCCCCCGGCGAGGTACCGGAGGCCCCCCTGGATCAGGTGCCGGAGGCGGGCGCCCCGTACGGGCCGCGCTCCACCGGGAGCCGACCGTGATCGCCGGTGCCGTCGCCGTGGTGCTGCTGCTGGCCGTCGCCGCGTACGCCTGCGGGGGCGGCACCGACTACGGGGCCGGCTTCTGGGACCTGACCGCGGGCGGAGCGGAGCGCGGGCAGCGCCCCCGCCAGTTGATCGACCACGCCATGGCCCCCGTCTGGGAGGTCAACAACGTCTGGCTGGTCTTCGTGCTGGTCGTGATGTGGACCGGATTCCCCGTCTTCTTCCAGCGGGTGTTCGTCACCATGTGGCTGCCGGTGGCGCTGGCCGCCGCGGGCATCGTGCTGCGCGGGGCGGGCTTCGCCCTGCGCAAGCCCGTCCGGCGGCTGACCGGCCGGCGCCTGTACGGAGCGGTGTTCGCGGTCTCGTCGCTGCTGACGCCGTTCTTCCTGGGCGTCGCGGCGGGCGGGGTCGCCTCGGGCCGGGCGACGTCCACGACGACGACGTCAACGGACGCCTGGGCCAACCCCACGTCCCTGCTGTTCGGCCTGTTCGCGGTGGCGGCCTCGGCCTCGCTCGGGGCCGTCTTCCTCGCCGCGGACGCCCGGCGCTTCGCGGCGCCCGACCTGGACGTGTACTTCCGGCGGCGGTCCCTGGGCGCGCTGGCCGTCCTCGCCGCCCTCGCCCTGATCACGCTGGCCGTCACCCACGGGGACGCACCGCACGTGTGGCGCGGTCTCACGCACGGAGCGGGGCTCGTCTTCGTCGTCGTGGCCGGGCTGGCCACCCTCGCCACCGGCTGGCTGCTGACGCGTCCTTCCGGGGCCTGGTCCCGGGTGGCGGTGGTCGCCGCGGTGGCCTCCGCCGTCGTCGCCTGGGGAACGGCGCAGCGCCCCTATCTCGTCCCCACCTCGCTGACGGTCGCCGACGCCGCGGGCGCGCACACCACGATGCGCTGGCTCGTCGTCGTCAGCCTCGTCGCGCTGGTCCTGGTCGTGCCCGCGGTCGCGCTGCTCTACTGGCTGGACACCCACGGGGAGCTGGAGTCCCTCTCCGACGCCGAGCTTCGGCCCACCGACGCGGGCGACGGAGGCTGACGGCGGACCGGCGGCCTCACCCCGGGTGCGGGCGGCGCCGTGCGGGAGGGGCAGGGCCGCCACCGGCCGCCGTGCAGCAGGCGCGTCCGCCGGAGACGTGCCCGGCTCACGGCCGCGGCCGGGTGGCGGCGCGGCCGGCCGCGCGGTTCCACAGGCTGCGCTGCAGACGCAGGGCGAGAACCCCGACGAGCACGAGCACGACCACGTTGAGCACGAGCTGGATCAGTGAGCCGCGTGCCTCGCGCCAGTCGCCGAAGGCCAGCGACACGGCGACGTCCGAGGCGGCGGGGATCGTGGTCACCGAGATGAACACCCCGAGCAGGGCGCTGCTGCGCGCCTCGGTCAGCGAGACGATGCCGACGACGCCGGCCAGGGCGGCGACCACGACGGAGAACACGTCGGGCGTGTCGATCAGGTGGGACACGGGCCGCAGCCCGAGTGTGAACGCCCGGGACTGCAGGCCGGCAGCCCGCGCCAGCAGGGAGAACAGCAGCGTGACCACGATGGCCAGCGCGAATCCGGCGGCCAGCGCACGCAGGCCCTCGCGGACCCTGCGGCGGTTCCGGCGGCTGAGGCCCAGGGCGATGCTGGTGATCGCGTGGTACTCGGGTCCGACCACCATGGCCGCGACGATGAGGATCTGCGAGTTCGTCATGATGCCGACCGAGCCGATGATCCCGGCGATCACGAGGAACAGGTAGAAGGACGCCAGATAGGTCCCCTCCGCCCGGATGTGGGCGTCGACCGAGGCCCACAGCGGGGCGTGGACGAGGACGCTCGGCTGCCCGGCCTCGATCCGCTCGGCCTGCTCGGAGAACATCAGGCCGACGTCGTCGACGGCGATCGAACCCGCCCGGTCGACGCCCAGCCTGCGGAGCTCGCCCAGGATTCCGTTCGCGACGCCCTTCGGCACATCGCAGTCGATCGCGTCACCGTCCGAAGGACGGGCCGCTCGCACCACCACGAGGTTGAGCACCCGGTCGTGCGAGGCCAGCAGGGAGACGGCCGAACGGGTGAGGGCGGGCGGCATGACCATGCGGAAGTGGACCAGATCCATCCGCCCTCCTCTGCCGGCGCCTGCGGGGCCGCCCCGCCCGCTCCGGCCAGGTGGGCGCCGGCCCCGCTCGGTTCGCTCCGTGGCCGCTCCCGACGAGGATGGACACGGGAGTGTCCGCCCCGCCACCGCACGCCGCGGCAGTCCCCCGGGCGGTACCGCGGGAGCGCACGGCGGGCGGCCGCGCGGGGAAGGGCGGTGCGGCCGGCGACCCGGCCTCCGCGGCGATGACACGGCGGCGTGGTCCGCCCCGCTGCCGCGGCGATGACCTGACGGCGTGGTCCGTCCCGGTGCCGCGCCGGTGACCGGGGGAGGCGGCGCGCCCCGGTCCCGGCGGCGACCCGCCGGGGCAGGCGTCAGTCCAGTGCGGTCGCCCTGTCCCGGTAGCCGCGCACCGGAGGCGCGTCCTTGTACGGCTCCAGCCGGCGTTCGAAGTCCCTGACGTACTCCACCGCCCGCACCGACCGCATCTGGGCGGCCTGCCCGGCCGCCTCGGCGGCCAGCAGGCAGGCCTGGTCGAGTTCGCCGAGGCCGAGGCGGGCGGTGGCGAGGACGACCTTGGAGAACAGCCTGCTGCGGGCGTACCCGACGGCGCGCAGTTGCAGGGAGCGCTCGGCGTGCTGCGCGGCCGCGCGGAACTGCTGGAGGTCGCGGTGGCAGTGGCCGAACTCGTCGGCCAGTTGCGCCTCGTCGAACCGGCGCGCCCACTGCGGGGGCTCGTCCCCGGACCGGGAGGCCTCCAGGGCTCGTTCGGCGCGCACCAGGGAGGCGGTGCAGGCCCGCACCTCGCCGAGCACGGCGTGGCCGCGGGCCTCGGCGGCGTGCAGCAGCGCCTGGGCGGCGGGCGGCGCCCCGGCGCCCACCCCCTGCTGGGCGACGCGCGCCAGTTGCACGGCCTCCCGGCCGTGGCCGAGGTAGACGGCCTGCCGGCCCATGGTGACCAGTACGTAGGAGCCGTAGGCGCGGTCGCCGGCGGCCTGGGCGAGCCGCAGCGCCTGCACGAAGTAGCGCTGGGCGAGCCCGTGCGCGCCGATGTCGTAGGAGGTCCAGCCCGCGAGCCGGGTCAGTTCGGCGGCCGCGGCGAACAGCCGGCGCCCGGTCTGCTCGCCGTAGACCCCGCGCAGCAGCGGCTCGCACTCGTGCTCCAGGTAGCGGACCAGCGCCTGGCGGGCGTGGCCGCCGCCGTAGGTGTCGTCGAGGGTGCGGAACAGTTCGGCGACCGACCGGAGCGCGGCGATGTCGCCTTCGCCGACCCGGTGCCCGGGCCCGCGGTCGACCTGGAGGCGCTGGCGGGGCATGGCGGGGCGGCCCTGGGCGGGCAGGCGGACGGGGGGCTCGCCGCGGGCGACCTTCTCGTCGGGCCGGCCGATCAGCCAGTCCCGGCTGGGCACGACCAGCCCGGCGGGGGTGAAGGCGATCTTGCGCAGTTCGGCGTGGCTGCCGGAGTCCTTGCGCCACAGGCCGCTGACGATGTCGACGGCCTCACCGGGCCCGGCAGCGAACTCCAGGCCCGCGTAGACCGGCGCGCAGGCGTCCAGGCCGAGGTCCTGGGCGGTGAGCCGGCGGCCGAGGCGGCGGGTGAACACCTCGGCGATCAGGGCCGGGGTGGTGCCGCGCGGCTGCTGCCCGCGCAGCCACCGGGTCACCGACGTCTTGTCGTATCTGAGGTCGAGCCCGTGTTCGAGGCCGAGCTGGTCCACGCGACGGGCGAGTCCCGCGTTGGAGAACCCCGCTTCTGCGATGAGCGCGGCGAGCTGGCGGTTGGGGGTGCGCTGCGCGGGTCGTTCCGTCATCTGCGGTGCGGTCTCCTGCCTTCCGGGCATCCGACGTGCCCGGATTGCCTGTGAGCAGCCCTTATGGCCGCCGCGAACGGCGCGAATGTAGCGGAGCGTAAGCATGCCGTCGCATTTCTCGACGCCCATTCATCCGATCGTGTGAGGATTGCCCACGAGGCTGACGCCCGTCAGGCAGTCGTACAGTGGCACGGGCACGTTTCGTGGCTGACGTCCCCGCCGGTCCCGGCGACCCCGAAGGTCCCGGCTGCCCCGGCGGCCCGGCGGCCCGACGACTTCGAGGGAGGCGCTTGCCGTGAGTGAGGTGCGGTTCGTCCGGCTGGGGTTCGGCGCGGACGCCGTGGAGTACCAGGAGGCGTGGGACGAGCAGCGCCGGGTGCACGCGGCCCGGTTCGCCGACGAGATCGAGGACACCGTGCTGCTGCTGGAGCACCCTCCGGTCTACACGGCCGGCCGGCGCACCGAGGACAGCGAGCGGCCCCTGGACGGCACCCCGGTGATCGACGTGGACCGCGGCGGCAAGATCACCTGGCACGGCCCGGGCCAGCTGGTCGGCTACCCGATCCAGAAGCTGCCCCGCCCGGTGGACGTGGTGGCCCATGTGCGCCGGCTGGAGGAGGCGCTCATCCGCACCTGCGCGGAGTTCGGCCTGGAGACCACCCGGGTCGAGGGCCGCAGCGGGGTGTGGGTGCTGGGCGACCCGGTCGAGCAGCGCCCCGCACTCGGCGGCCTCTCCCTGGACTTCGACCCCAGGCTCGACGACGAGGAGTTCGACCCCCGGCTCAACGGACCCGAGTACGCGCCATCCAACGCCGGCCAGCGGCGCGAGGACCGCAAGATCGCGGCCATCGGCATCCGGGTCGCCAAGGGCGTGACCATGCACGGTTTCGCGCTGAACGTGAACCCGGACAACAAGTGGTTCGACCGGATCATCCCGTGCGGCATCCGGGACGCGGGGGTCGCCTCGCTCTCCGCCGAACTCGGCCGGGACGTGACCATCGCCGAGGTGCTGCCGGTCGCCGAGCGGCATCTGCGGGACGTGCTGGAGCACGCGGAGCTGAAGCCGAGGGTGATCGAGCGGACGCCCGCGGCCTGACCCCGGAGCGGCGCGGGACGGGCGGCCGAGTGCGCCCGGCTCCCGCTCCGGGCCATCAAATCAACGGGCGTACCCTGGGGAACGCCGAAGAATCAATCGCTAGGGAGCCGGTCGTGTCCGCAGTCTCACCCGACGGACGCAAGATGCTGCGCCTGGAGGTCCGCAACAGCCAGACCCCCATCGAGCGCAAGCCCGAGTGGATCAAGACCCGGGCGAAAATGGGCCCCGAGTACTCGAAGATGCAGAGCCTGGTCAAGAGCGAGGGCCTGCACACGGTCTGCCAGGAAGCCGGCTGCCCCAACATCTACGAGTGCTGGGAGGACCGCGAGGCGACCTTCCTCATCGGCGGCGACCAGTGCACCCGGCGCTGCGACTTCTGCCAGATCGACACCGGCCGGCCCGAGGCGCTCGACCGCGACGAGCCGCGCCGCGTCGGCGAGTCCGTGGTCACCATGGACCTCAACTACGCCACCATCACCGGCGTCGCCCGCGACGACCTGGAGGACGGCGGCGCCTGGCTCTACGCCGAGACCGTCCGCCAGATCCACCGGCAGACCGCCGGGCGCGAGGACGGCCGCACCAAGGTCGAACTGCTCGCCCCCGACTTCAACGCCGTCCCCGAGCAGCTGGCCGAGGTCTTCTCGGCCCGCCCCGAGGTCTTCGCGCACAACGTCGAGACGGTCCCGCGGATCTTCAAGCGCATCCGCCCCGGCTTCCGCTACGAGCGCTCCCTGAAGGTGCTCACCGAGGCCCGCGACGTCGGCCTGGTCACCAAGTCCAACCTGATCCTCGGCATGGGCGAGACCCGCGAGGAGGTCGGCGAGGCCCTCCGGCAGCTCCACGACGCCGGCTGCGAGCTGATCACCATCACCCAGTACCTGCGCCCCTCCGTGCGCCACCACCCCGTGGAGCGCTGGGTCAAGCCCCAGGAGTTCGTGGAGCTGAAGGAGGAGGCCGAGCAGATCGGCTTCTCCGGCGTCATGTCCGGCCCGCTGGTCCGCTCCTCCTACCGCGCCGGACGCCTGTACCGGATGGCCGTGGAGAGGCGGGGCGCCTTCAGCGCCGGCCAGGCCGTGTGAATTCACGCACAAGAAATTACCGGCCAGTAACGGCCGATTCGGCGCGGCCCCGGCCGTCCTCGCAGATGAGGGCGTACGCCGGGGCCGCGCCGTGGTGCGCGACCCGCGCAACGGGGCTTCATGGGTGTTTGACCGGTCGGTCACGCCCTGGTAACACCAATCAGTGAGCCTGGAGTCACAGCACGTAAACCACGTATCGGAGCCGTACCGAGGGGGGACCTCCACCATGCAGGCCGCGCCCGTTCGCGCCACCGCGATCCCGTCCTTCACCGACGCCCTCCGCGCCGTCGAGTCAATCCTGATGAGCGGTGGCCAGCGCACGGCCCGCCGCAACGCCTGGACGTCCGTCATGGAGGACCGGCGCCGCGCGCGGGACCGGGTCGAGGCGCAGCGCGTCCTCGACGAGACGCTGTCCGTCCGTTCCTGAGCGCGTTCGCCCCCTCCCGGACCGCGCCCCGGACGGCCCTGGGGGCACTGCCGTCGTCGGCGGTTTCCCGGGCCACGTAGACTTCGTGCCATGGCGAGGAAGGAAACCGCAGCGGACGCTGCGAACCCCGGGCGACTGAAGCAGATCGTCCTGACGTACAAGATGACCCGCAAGGCCGACACGAAGATCGGTCTTGTACTCGCGGCTGTCGGCATCATCACGTTCGGTGTCCTCCTCGGGATCGGTTTCTTGATCGGTCACCCCATCTATCTCGGCATCCTGGGTGTGCTGCTCGCCTTCCTCGCGACGGCGATCGTGTTCGGCCGGCGGGCCGAGCGGGCCGCCTTCGGCCAGATGGAAGGCCAGCCGGGTGCCGCGGCGGCGGTGCTCGACAACATCGGCCGGGGCTGGACGACCACCCCGGCGGTGGCCATGAACCGCAGCCAGGACGTGGTGCACCGGGCGGTCGGGAAGGCCGGCATCGTGCTGGTCGCCGAGGGCAACCCGAACCGGGTGAAGAGCCTGCTGGCCGCCGAGAAGAAGAAGATGAACCGGGTCGTGGCGGACGTGCCGGTGCACGACGTCATCGTGGGCGACGGCGAGGGCCAGGTGCCGCTGAAGAAGCTGCGCACCACCATGCTGAAGTACCCGCGCGTGCTGACCGGCTCCCAGGTGACCGCCACCACCGACCGGCTGCGGGCACTGGGCGACCTGATGAGCAACATGCCGCTGCCGAAGGGACCGATGCCCAAGGGCATGAAGCTCCCCAAGGGCGGGCCCAACGGCCGCTGACCCGCTTTCCCGTACGACGGCGAAGGGCGCCCGGACTCCGGTCCGGGCGCCCTTCGCCGTCCGGGGCCCGGGCGCGTGCGTGACTGGTCCGGGGAGCGGCCCTCCCCCAGGACACAGCCGCTCGGGACCACGAACGCTCCGGACACGGCCGCTCGGAACACACCCGGTCGGGACACGGCCACTCCGGACACAGCCGCTCGGGACGAAGCTGGACACAGCCGCCCGGGACACGCAGCCCGCCCGAGTGGGCGCCCTGCCGGCTCGGAGCGGCGGGTCCGGACGGGTGGTCTAGATGCGGACCTCGACCGTGCGGGCCAGCCGGTCGTGCAGGCCGCGGCCGTCGCGGTCCCAGACCAGGGCCGGGACGGCGAGGCACAGCAGCACCGAGCGCAGCAGGGCGCGCAGCGGGTTCACCGCGCCGGTCTCCAGGGAGACCACCCGGATGCCGAAGATCCGCTTGCCGGGGGTGAAGCCCACGGTGCCGACGGTGAGCACGCTCAGCACGAAGAAGACCAGCAGCGCCCAGTTGCTGGTGGCGGGGCTGTCGCCCTGTGTGATCAGGCCGTATGCGATCAGGACGCTCAGGCCCCAGTCGACGGCGAGGGCGCCGATCCTGCGTCCGGGCCGGGCGATCGAGTTCGGCCCCTCCTGCGGAAGCCCGAGCTGCTCGCCCCGGTATCCGAGGTCGGCGCCGGCGTCCTCCATGGCCGCGCGGGGCCCGGAGAGCCACGATCCGACTGCTTGCCTGTTGTCCACCCGACCACGGTACTGCGCCCGTGTCCGCGTGCGGGACGGCGGGGTGTGTCGGGGGTACGGTGGAACCGCGGCCGGTTAACTTCGGCGAAACAATCGGGTCACGCCCGAGAAATCACCCGTCCCTACTGTCGACGACAGCGTGTGCCACCGCACTGGCCGCACGAACGATCTACCACCCCGGCGGGACGGTCGGGAGTAGGAGGAGCTGGATGTTCCAGAACGCCGACGAGGCCAAGAAGTTCATCGCGGACGAGGACGTCAAGTTCGTCGACGTCCGCTTCTGCGACCTGCCGGGCGTCATGCAGCACTTCACGGTGCCCGCCGAGGCGTTCGACCCGGCCGAGGAGCTGGCCTTCGACGGCTCCTCGATCCGCGGTTTCCAGGCCATTCACGAATCCGACATGGCCCTGCGCGCCGACCTTTCCACCGCCCGCGTGGACCCGTTCCGCCGCGACAAGACCCTCAACGTCAACTTCTTCATCCACGACCCGATCACGGGTGAGCAGTACTCCCGCGACCCGCGCAACGTGGCGAAGAAGGCCGAGGCGTACCTGGCCTCCACCGGCATCGCGGACACCGCGTACTTCGGTCCCGAGGCCGAGTTCTACGTCTTCGACTCGGTCCGCTTCGCGACCAGCGCGAACGAGTCCTTCTACCACATCGACTCCGAGGCCGGCGCCTGGAACACCGGCGCCCTCGAGGACAACCGCGGCTACAAGGTCCGCTACAAGGGCGGCTACTTCCCGGTCCCGCCGGTCGACCACTTCGCCGACCTGCGCGCCGAGATCTCGCTGGAGCTGGAGAAGGCCGGCCTGCAGGTCGAGCGCCAGCACCACGAGGTGGGCACCGCCGGCCAGGCCGAGATCAACTACAAGTTCAACACGCTGCTCGCCGCCGCGGACGACCTGCAGCTGTTCAAGTACATCGTGAAGAACGTCGCCTGGCGCAACGGCAAGACGGCGACCTTCATGCCGAAGCCGATCTTCGGCGACAACGGCTCGGGCATGCACGTGCACCAGTCGCTGTGGCAGGGCGGCTCCCCGCTGTTCTACGACGAGCAGGGCTACGCCGGCCTGTCGGACACCGCCCGCTACTACATCGGCGGCATCCTCCGGCACGCCCCGTCGCTGCTGGCCTTCACCAACCCGACGGTGAACTCCTACCACCGCCTGGTGCCGGGCTTCGAGGCCCCGATCAACCTGGTGTACTCGCAGCGCAACCGCTCGGCTGCCATGCGTATCCCGATCACCGGCTCCAACCCGAAGGCGAAGCGCGTCGAGTTCCGCGCGCCCGACTCCTCCGGCAACCCGTACCTGGCCTTCTCAGCGCTGCTGCTGGCGGGTCTGGACGGCATCAAGAACAAGATCGAGCCGGCCGAGCCGATCGACAAGGACCTGTACGAGCTGGCTCCCGAGGAGCACGCGAACGTCGCGCAGGTCCCGACCTCCCTCCCGGCGGTCCTGGACTCGCTGGAGCGCGACCACGAGTTCCTGCTCCAGGGCGACGTCTTCACGTCCGACCTGATCGAGACCTGGATCGACTTCAAGCGCGCCAACGAGATCGCCCCGCTGCAGCTGCGTCCGCACCCGCACGAGTTCGAGCTCTACTTCGACGTGTGATACGGCCCCGGGGTCAGAGCGGGTTTCCGCTCCCCTGGGCCGTCTGTGGGCCGTCGGCCGTGTCCTTCCTCGCCGGAGGGACACGGCCGACGGCCTGTTTCGGGGTCCTGCAGAACGAGCGGCGGTCGCGAGCCCCCAAGAGCCCGCCCGACGCGCACCCCCGCGTCGCTTGCTGGGCCGGCTGCGGTACCCCGCGTACCGCTGAGCCCGGCGGGCTCGGGACCTTTTGCGGACCCGAGGGCCTTTCGGGGCGGTCTCCGGCGGCGCCGTGGGTGCACACTTGCAGTGGGACGGATGTCTGACTGGCGGGGTGATGCAGATGCGGAGCCGCTTCCGGAGCGATCGCCGGCTGACCGTGCGGATGACGGTCACCATGTTCCTGCTCGGGCTGCTGTACGTGGCGTTCGTCGCGGCTCTCGTGATGCTCCTCAGGTCCTGGGTGATGGTCGTCGTGATCGCCGCGGGAGTCCTGGCCGCGCAGTACTGGTTCTCCGACCGGATCGCGATGTTCGCCATGCGCGGGCGGGTCGTGGAGCGGGAGGAGTATCCCGAGCTGCACGCGGTGGTGGACCGGCTGTGCGCCCTCGCGGACATGCCCAAACCGGTGGTCGCGGTGTCCGCGATGGACATGCCGAACGCGTTCGCGACCGGCCGGAACCCCGACCACGCCGTGGTCTGCGTGACCACGGGACTGCTGCGCCGGCTGGAGCCCGGCGAGCTGGAGGGGGTGCTCGCGCACGAGTTGTCGCACGTGGCCCACAAGGACGTCGCGGTGATCACCATCGCCTCCTTCCTGGGCGTGCTGGCGGGGCTGGTCGTACGGTTCGCCTTCTACTCGAGCCTGTTCGGCGGGGGCCGCCGGGACCAGAACACCGCGGCCGTGTTCGCGGCCGTGATAGGCGTGTCGGTGGCCGTGTACGCGATCAGCTTCCTGCTGATCCGGGCGCTGTCCCGGTACCGGGAGCTGGCCGCGGACCGGGCGGCGGCGCTGCTGACCGGTCGGCCCTCGGCGCTGGCCTCGGCCCTGACCAAGGTCACCGGCGACATCGCCAGGATCCCGACGAAGGACCTGCGCACCGCGCAGGCCTTCAACGCCTTCTACTTCAGCCCGGCGGCGGGCCGGGAGCCCGGAATCGAGCGGATCTTCTCCACCCACCCGACGCTGGAGCAGCGGCTGGAGCAGCTCAGCCGCATCTCCGCCGAGCTGGGCGAGGCCGCGGCCCCCGGGAAGGCCGACTGACCATGGGTCTGCTGGACATCCTGCTGGGCCGGACCAGGCCGACGGCGCCCGATCTGGACCGCCTGTTCGCGCTGCCCTCGGCCGCGATCACCCTCCAGGCCGCGGCCGGATTCACGCCGACCGGGCGGGGTGCGGTCTGCTTCGCCACTGTCGAGGGGGCCGCTTTCGAACAGACCCACCGGGAGGTGCGGGCGCTCCTCGACGCGGACGCCGACCGCACCGGCCCGCCGGTGGAGCTGACGCAGGACGGCTACGGCTACTCGTGGCTGGTCTCGCGCCGCTCCCCGGACGACCTGTCGACCCTCGTGAACGACCTGCACGCGGTGAACACCTCGATGGAGGTCAACGGTTTCGGGCCGCAGCTGCTGTGCTCGCTGGCCGGCTTCCGCGACGAGCGCGAGCGCCGGCTCGCCCTCGTCTACCTCTACAAGCGGGGCACGTTCTACCCCTTCGCCCCGCTGCCCGACCACAACGAACGGCGGGACAGCGCGCTGGAACTCCAGATCAGGTCGGCCCTCTCGGACGACCTGCGGATGGAGCAGGACCTGAGCCGCTGGTTCCCGGTATGGGGAGCGCCCGGTCTCTGAAGCGGTGCCGGGGCTTCGGTGCGCCGCGCACCGGACGTGGAGCGGGTGCGTGCCGCGGCGGACGTGTTCACGGCCCGGGGCTGATCCTGCGGGCGGGGCCCCTGCCTTGCGGAGGCACAGAGCCGCGTACCGGGGGCGCCGGCGCTCCCCCGGTACGGCTCCGCTGCGCCGGGCGCCCCGCGGAGAGGGCGCCCGGCGCCGGGGCTTCAGCGTGCGTACCGCATCAGCGCACGCACCATGTGGCAGGTGGTCTCCGACGGCGGGTGCACGCCGATCAGCCGGGCGGCGCTGCGTATCGTCTCGTCACGGGCCTGGTCGGGCTGGTGGACACCGGAGTCGAGAAGGGCGATGGCCAGGCGCATCGCCTTCAGGCGGCGGTTGTGGGTGACGTACCACTCGCGCGGGCGGCCGGGCGGCAGCGGCCTCTTGGCCACGGGCGCGTACGGCGTGTCGAGCGGTACCGGGCGCTTCGCGGTGGACTGTGTGGGCAACGGCTCGTTGGACGGCTTCGGCTTGAGTGCGGCAGCGGGCACGGGCATCCTCCTGTCGCGGTCAGGGTGCCCGCCCCGGGGTCGGCGACCCTGGGCGAACACCCTCGAACACTGCTTCTATTCTACTGCCCGGCACTGACAAAAGCCCCTGGCCACAGGGGCTTTCGGGGTGCTCGGGACGGAGGGGGAGAACGAGTCTCCGGCCACCGCGATCCGTGGCTGATCCGGGTCGGGCCGGGCGGGCCCGAGTCCCGCAGCGCCACCCCGTTGATCGGCGTGCACCCGCCCGCGGGCGGGGCGGCGCCGGGACCCGCTCGGCCGGCCTGTGACGCAGGTTACCCGGGGCGGGCCGGCGGCGGCTGAGCACGCTCGTTCGGCATCTCGTACATAGCGGCGTACGCTCCCCTACCTCTCAGGAGGCGCGCATGTCGCGAAAGCGAACACTCGGCCCCAGGAAGAAACTCGCGCTGCTGGTCGGCGCGGCGACCGTGGCGGGAGGCGGTGCCTTCGTCATGGCGAGCACCTCGAACGCCGCCCAGCCCGCGAAGACCGCGGCGGAGTCGACCGTCTGCCAGGGCCTGGCCACCGCCCTCGGCAACAACGAGAACTTCATCGACGGCCAACGGGCCAATCCCGACGCGCAGTCGGCGGCGCGCATCGCCAACCGCCAGGCGGTCGTGGAGGAGATCAAGCGCAAGCAGGCGGCGTCCGGGTGCGTGGTGGGGGAGTCGGCTCAGGACTCCCGCTCGGCGCAGAACGGGCAGGCCGGGCAGCAGGCCGGCGAGCAGGCCGCACAGCCCTCGGCCCCGGCGTCACAGGGCCGGGACCAGGGCGGCGCCGCGGCCTCGGGGCAGCAGGTGTGCCAGGGCTCCACCGTCACGCTCTCCGGCGAGGGCGGCGCTCCGGCGGCCTCCAGCGACCGGTTCCCGGCGGGGACGAAACTGAAGGTGACCAACCTGGACAACGACAAGTCGACGACGGTCGAGGTGACCTCGACCTCCGGCAGTTGCGTACTGCTCAACAACGCGGCCTTCGAACAGGTCCGTGAGCCCGGGAAGTTCCTGATCCGGCGCGCGCTGATCGAGAAGGTGGGGTGAGGCCCGGCCGCTGAGGAACCCGCCGGGGCGGCGGCCCGGTGCGGGGGTGCGGCGTGCCGCGGCGCGTGGTGGGTGGGAGACACCGGGGACGGTCTCCGGCTCCACGCGCGGCGGCGGTTCGCCGGCCCGGGCCGCCGCCTCGGCGGGAGCGCGGGTCCTGCTGTTCCCGGCGAGGAGCAGCAGGACCGGCGCGTCCGGTGCCCGCGCGGCGACGTCGAGGGAGATGGCGGTCGGCCCCGGGGCGGAGCGCGGCCGGGTTCGCGAACGGGAAGCGCGAACGACGTCCCGCGGGCCGGAGGCACGACCTCACCGCGGGCGGCGCGCGCCGGCATCACCAGGTAACACGGGGTTCACGGTCGGGCAATGGGCGGGAAATCGCCCGTTGACAGGCTCCCGGGCATCCACCGCGGCGCCCCGGTGCCGCAGCGCCGCAGTGCCGCAGCGCCCGCGCATGCGCCGAAGTCCCACCCCGAAGGATGTGTCCCGTGACCTTCAAGGCTGAGTACATCTGGATCGACGGCACCGAGCCGACGGCCAAGCTGCGATCCAAGACGAAGATCATCGCGGGCTCCCCCGCCGGCCTGGACGCGCTGCCGATCTGGGGCTTCGACGGATCCTCCACCAACCAGGCCGAGGGCCACTCCTCGGACTGCGTACTCAAGCCGGTCTTCACCTGCCCGGACCCGATCCGCGGCGGCGGCGACGTCCTGGTGCTGTGCGAGGTCCTCAACACGGACATGACCCCGCACCCGACCAACACGCGGGCCGCGCTGGCCGAGGTCGCCGAGAGGTTCACCGCACAGGAGCCGATCTTCGGCATCGAGCAGGAGTACACCTTCTTCCGGGACGGCTACCCCCTCGGCTTCCCCAAGGGCGGTTTCCCGGCCCCGCAGGGCGGCTACTACTGCGGTGTCGGCTCCGACGAGATCTTCGGCCGCGACGTGGTCGAGGCGCACCTGGACAACTGCCTCACGGCGGGCCTCGGCCTGTCCGGCATCAACGCCGAGGTCATGCCAGGCCAGTGGGAGTTCCAGGTCGGCCCGCTGTCCCCGCTGGAGGTCTCCGACCAGATGTGGCTGGCCCGCTGGCTGCTGTACCGCACCGCCGAGGACTTCGGCGTCTCCGCCACCCTGGACCCCAAGCCGGTCAAGGGCGACTGGAACGGCGCCGGCGCACACACCAACTTCTCCACCAGGGCGATGCGCGAGTCCTACGACGCGATCATCACCGCCTGCGAGGCGCTCGGCGAGGGATCCAAGCCGCTGGACCACGTCAAGAACTACGGCGCGGGCATCGACGACCGCCTGACCGGTCTGCACGAGACCGCCCCGTGGGACAAGTTCTCCTACGGCGTCTCCGACCGGGGCGCCTCGGTCCGCATCCCCTGGCAGGTGGAGAAGGACGGCAAGGGCTACATCGAGGACCGCCGCCCGAACGCGAACATCGACCCGTACGTCGTGACCCGCCTCCTCGTCGACACCTGCTGCACCGCGCTGGAGAAGGCCGGCCAGGTCTGATCCGGCCACCGGCCCTTCGCGAAGGGGCGCCCACCGACTCGTCCTCGGTGGGCGCCCCTTCGGCGTGTACGGGCCGGCGTCCACCGGCCCCGGCGGGCCCGCCCGCCGCCGCGCGAGCACTTGCGCGCGGGTACCGGTCCGACAGCGCCGGCACTCCGTCGCATCGACAACACCCCTGCTCAGCATGCGAGTTGGGGTCCCCTGTGACGCCCGTGACGCGTGCCGGGTTCCGAGTCGCTTGAACACCTCCGGGGCGGATTCCGTATCTGAGGAAGCCGCTTCACTCCTGTCGGGCGCCTACGCCGCCCCGCAAGCCCGCAAGGAAGTCAGAGGAGTTCCATGGGACGCAATACACGCAAACGCCGTTCGTCGATGGCCGCCAAGGCCGTGGCCGCATCGGCAGCCCTAGCGCTCGGTGGGGGCGGGCTGATCTGGGCGAACTTCCACGCGTCGGCACACGAGTCGCACCACTCGGGCAACAACTGGACCAAGTCGGCCGCCGGGCAGGTGGCCACGATCTCCTGCCCGGACGTCGGGCAGCATCTCACCGACGTACCGAACCGGGCCAAAACCGAGGTGAACGGCGAACTGGCCACCCTGGACCGCCAGATCTCCACGTTCTACCAGCGTCTGAGGACCACCCGGGACGCACAGGCCCGGGACGCCTCGTTCGTGCGCAACGCCATCCTCGGCCCGCTGAAGGACCGGCGCAAGGCGATCATCGATCGCATCCAGCTCGAGATCAACCGGGCCGGCGGCGACGCCCCCCGGAGCCTGGACAACCTGGCCGGCTGCGCCGGCGCCATGGCCGACCAGGGCAACCAGAACGGCGGCGGCCAGGACGGCGGCAACCAGAACGGTGGGGGC